>DASQDO010000362.1:0-3154 GCA_035634135.1 Actinomycetota bacterium | reverse complement strand
AGCTCGTGGGCCGTGACGCCGACGGCGGCGAGACGATCCTCGGGCTCTGCCTGCCGGGCGAGGTCGCGGGTGCCGTCGCCGCCGTCGACGCGCGCCCGCACCCGTACGACTACGTCGCCGCCACGGCGGTGGCCGCGCTCGGCGTCGACGCGCGGCTGTTCGTCGCCGTGGTGTCGGCGAACCCCGACGCGTGCCTCGCGCTGACGAGGCTGTTCACGCGGCGGGTCCGGTGGCTGTGCGACGCGACGCTCGAGCGGACGTCCGGGGGCGTCCCGTCGCGGCTCGCGGGCCGGCTGCTCGACCTCGCCGAGATGCTCGGGCGGCAGCGCGGCTCGGGGATCGACGTCGAGCTCCCGTTCCCGCAGCGCGACCTCGGCGGCCTCGCGGGGATGTGCCGGGAGAGCGCGTGCAAGACGCTGAGCCGGTGGAAGGCCGAGGGGACCGTGGACTACGAGGGACGGCGGCTGCGGATCCTGCGGCCGGACGTGCTGAGCCGGATCAGGTGCGCAGGGCGCGCCGCAAGACCTTCCCCGTGAGGAGGTGCGGCAACGCGTCGACTATCTCGACCTCGCGGGGGCACTTGAAGCGCGCCAGCCTGCTCTGCACGTCGGCCACGATCTCGTCGGGGGTCACCGAGGCTCCGGGCTCGAGCACCACGAACGCCTTCACCGCCTCGCCCGTGTACGCGTGCGGCACGCCGACGACCGCGGCCTCCGCGACGCTCGGGTTCTGCGTCAGCGCGTGCTCGACCTCGGAAGGGAAGACGTTGAACCCGGACACGATCACCATGTCGCGCTTTCGGTCGACGATGTAGAGGTAGCCGTCCTCGTCCTGGACCGCGACGTCGCCGGTGCGGAACCACTCGCCGGCGAAGGCGCGCTCGGTCTCGTCCTCCTTGTTCCAGTAGCCCTTGAAGACGTTCGGCCCCCGCGCCAGGATCTCGCCCGGGTCGCCGAGCTCGACGTCCTCGCCCGCCTCGTCGACGAGCCTGATCTCGACGCCGGGCAGCGGCTTGCCGATCGAGCCCGGGCGCGGCGCTTCCGCCATGCGGTTCGAGGTCAACGTAGGCGAGGTCTCGGTGAGGCCGTAGCCCTCGTAGACGTCGACGCCGAAGAGCTCCTTGAACCGGGCGAGCACTTCGGGTTGCAGGGGGGCCGCGCCCGAGATCGCGAGCCGCACGCTCGACAAGTCGTACTGGTCGGCGCCGGGCGTCGACGCGAGCGCCGTGTACATCGTCGGCGCGCCGAACATGACCGAGACGCGGTGCTCCTGGATCAGGCGCAGGCACTCGACCGGCTCGAACCGATCGGTCAGCACGCCGGTCGCGGCGGTGCGCACGAGGAGGCCCAGCGTGACGTTGAGCCCGAAGATGTGGAAGAGCGGGAGCGACAGCAGCAGCACGTCGTCCGGCTCGACGCGGGCGTCGGGGATCGACATCTGCTGTTCGAGGTTCGCGAGGAGGTTGCCGTGCGTGAGCATCGCTCCCTTGGGCTCGCCGGTCGTCCCCGACGTGTACGCGAGGACGGCGAGTTCGTCGTCCTCAGCGGGGTGCGTGGCGACGGGAGAGCCGGGGGCGGGCGGGTTCGCCGCGTCGACGTAGCGGACTCCGGTCTCCTCGCACGCGGCGCTCGCGGCGTCCCCGGCGGGGCTGACGCCGACGACGATCGCAGCGCCGGAGTCGTCCAGCACCCGCTCGACCTCGGGTGGCGTGAGCGTCGGGTTCAGAGGGATGACCACACCGCCCACCCGCAGCACTCCGAAGTACGACGACACGAACTCGGGCACGTTGTGCATCGCGATCCCGACTCGGCCCCCGGGACGGATGCCGGCCGCGGCGACCCAGGCGGCGACGGACCCGGCCCGCTCCCGGAGCTCCGCGAACGTCACGGTCTCGCCGTTCGGCGTGAGGAGCGCGGGCTTGTCCGGGTACTCGGCGGCGGAGCGGTCGAGTAGCTCGGCAACGTTCATCTCGTCTGATTGTCTCCCCGGGAAGCGTGGAGTGCAAACTGTAGCAAGCACTAGCTAGCGAACAGCAAAGATTCGGGCTCGGTACGCGAAGGAATTTTCTGGAAGCACACTCAAGAAAGTCGTCGGACGGCCGACCATTACCTTGGAGCTGAAAGACGGTGGGACGTAAGGACCGCACGATCCTCACGCCGGGTCGTGTCTCGAGCCTCCCAGCCCGCCCCAAGCCGCCTCACCGGCTTCGGCTCCACGAGAGGGCCCCCGCTTCGGCGGGGGCCTTTTCGCGTCGGGCGTGGGACCATCGGACCCATGAGGCCCCGGATCCAGTGCTCGACCGGCCCCTTCTGGGCGTTCTCGCTCGAGGTCGCCATGGACTCGCTCGCCGAGGCCGGCTTCGAGGAGATCGAGCTCATGGTCACCCGGGACCCCCGGACCCAGGACCCCGAGATCCCGAAGCGGCTCGCCGACGAGCGCGGCCTCAAGATCACCTCGGTCCACGGCCCCTTCCTCGTCGTCACCAAGAACGTCTGGGGGCTCGACCCCATCGGGAAGATCCGCCGCGGCGCCGAGATGTGCCGGGCGCTGGGGGCCGAGACGATGATCGTGCACCCGCCGTTCGTCTGGGAGCGTGAGTACACCCGCTGGGCCGGCGAGGAGGCCGAGGCCTTCGAGGCCGAGACCGGCGTGGCCGTCGCCGTCGAGACCATGTACCCGGTGTGGATGGCGGGGCGGCGGCTCCGTGCCTACCGGTGGCTCGACCCCCGCGAGCTCTTCGCCGCCTGCCACCGGGTCGCCCTGGACACGAGCCACGTCACGGTCTCCCGGGGCGACATCATCGACGTGTACTCGCTGCTGCGGCCGAAGCTCGTCCACGTCCATCTCTCCGACAACGCCGCGGACGGCCGGGACGGGCACCTCTCGCTCGGCGACGGGGTGCTGCCGATCGACCGATTCCTGGCCGAGCTGCGCCGCACGGACTACTCGGGGGCGATCTCGCTGGAGCTCTCCGTGAGCCGATTCCTCGAGACCCCTAAAGAGCTGGTTGGGATGCTTCGAAGAAATAGGGAATACGTTGAGGACAGGCTCTTCCGCAAGGCCCGCGTGGCCAAGGGCCTGCCGCGGCAGACGCGTTGAGCCGTTTCCCGGCCGAGACCGGGAGGCGGAACCACTGGGAGGGACGCCTGTGACC
>DASQDO010000361.1:0-1935 GCA_035634135.1 Actinomycetota bacterium | reverse complement strand
GGCTCCTCGAGCCAAGCGTCGGGCCTTCCTTGCCTGACGGCCCGTGCGGCGATCCTCCAGGCGAACGAGACGCACTCACCCTCGTAGGAGTAGGGCGCGTCGGGCGGCAGGCGGAAGGTGGCGATGTGCTCGCCCGCTCGGGGCGCGACGGACTGCCACTCCTCCAACACCGTCGTCACGGCCGTCTCCCGAACGATCGCGGCGTTCGAGTGAACCACGGTCTCCACCCGCTCGGCGCAGATGAGGCCGACCTCCAGCCGCTCGTCAGCGGGAATGCGACCGCCTAGGACGACGCGGATCTCGCCGCCGCGCCGGATCGGCTCGCCCACGGGGGATAGCGTCGGCCCACGCAGGCGGGGATGGTCGTCGTCCTCTCCCCAGACGCCTAGCACGACATAGAGGGCGAGCAGGCCGAACGTCGCGAAGAGAAGCCCGCCCCAGAGCTCCTCCTGGCGCTCGAAACGCGACCCGCGGCCCCCTGCAGCCACCCACACGCCCGCGGCGAACATCGCCGTGCCCACGACGCCGACGAGGGGGGAGAGCGCATCTCGCCTCCGCCGCGTTCGCAGCGTCTGCGGGCCCGGCTCCCGGCCGGCCGGCAGGTGCGGGAACGGGCGTCGCCTCAACCGATGACCGGCGGGCGTCTCACTCAGACGCCCAGTAGACCCACTCCGGCTCCTCGGAGGGCCCTCGGTCGCTCAGGTAAGAGACCCTCGCGACGTCCAGACCGTCGGGGACGAGGATGAGCGAGCAACTCTCGTCGCTCTCCCCGGGCTCGAGCTGGGCGTCTGTCCTTGTGGGGCAAGGCTCGAAGGGCTCGTCACCCGCGCCGATGATGATCAGTCCGCGAAAGCTGTTTCCATCGGAGTCGTCGAGAGCGACACTCGGAGCGTGCTCGACCGTGCCCGGGCCCCTGTTCGTGAACCGAGCGTCGACGTAGTACGGGGTCGCGCTCCGGTCTTCGGGCTCGACCTCGATCCCGTTGGCCTCGAGCTCCTCCTGCGTGCCGCGACGAACGGCGACGACGGTGAGCCCAAGCTTCGTTCGCTCGCCCTCGGATCCGTCCTCCTTCGGCTCGTGGAGGCCGACCACGACCTCGGTGCCGAGCGGGTGGAGCTCGTCCCCTCCGCCCGTGAGCTGGGCGATCCCGATCATCGCGGCCGTCAAGGCCACCAGGCCCCCGAGCACGAGGATGAGCCGGCGCGACACGTCCGGAACGCGCCCTAGGAAGAGGAAGCGATCATCCGACCGTCCACCCGATCGGCTCGTCCTGGGAGATCGGGTTCCCCATGAAGCGGACCTGCTTGAGAGACACACCCTCGGCGAGCATCACGACCACGCAGTCGTTGATCGCCTGCTCGGGCGCGAGCGTCGCGTCCGGATCGGCGTCCGGGCATTGCTCGAACTCGCCGCTGATCTCGATCACACCCTCGGTGTTGTACTCCTCGCCGTCGGAGCCTTCCGCCGAGAGATGCGAGTCGATCCCGAGCACCTTGATGCCGCCCTCGCCGTGGTTTTCGTACTCGAGGAAGACGTAGAAGGGAACCGTGCTCTCGCCGAGACCGTCGATGTCCGAGTTGTCTCCCTCGTCGACCTTCGTCACGGTCACGGCAAGCGTGGTCTTGGCGTCGGGCTCGAACTTCGGGCCTATGCCCTCGTACTCGACGAAGGCGCGCTCGCCCAGGGCCCGCGTGCTTCCCGGTTCGGCGATGACGGCCTCACCTGCGTCGAAGGTCGCGTCCCCGCCGCCCTCGCCACCCTCGTCGCCACCGCCGCAGCCGGCGAGAGCCAGGAGCGCGACAGACACCCCGAGCGCACGTCCCCGTCGTCCACCGAGCCGCCGCATGGGGCGACGATACTACGGTGGGACGGCTCGGGCTACCGGGCTGCGCTAGGGGCTGATAGCCCGCTAGTCGAGGTCGCGCGCGACCTCGG
>DASQDO010000360.1:0-4467 GCA_035634135.1 Actinomycetota bacterium | reverse complement strand
GGCCGCGGTACCCGCTCGGGTAGATGCCGGGGGTGAACGGATACTCACCGGGGACGCCGATGGTCTCGGGGACGCTTCCGTCGGGGGGCCGTAGAGGGGCTCGAGCTCGACGCTGGAGAGGGTGTCGAAGTCGGCGTCGTCGCGGAGCTTGGCCTGGTCGTACTGCTCGCGCCAACGAGCCATGGAGTCGTCTGTCATGGGGCGGATTCTACCTGCGCCCGTGCAGGCGCCTTCGGACGCAGGTAGCCGGGCCGCCTAGTTGTCGCAGTACTCGGCGGGCGGGGGCCAGAAGACGCAATCGTTCAGATATTGGATCGCGTTGCAGTACGCCTGGGGCAGGGGATGGCAGCTGTCGCCGGCCGAGGCCGGCGCGGCCATGCCAACGCTCGCCAACGCCGACGCTGCAAGACACAACGCGATCCGTCGCTTGATCCGGTCCACCAGAGCCTCCTTGGTCTCCCCAACTCGGACATATGGGGTATTCGGGACGGGGCCGCGGGTCTCCTTCAGGGTGCCCACGCGGGTTCGTTGGCGCAGAACCGTCGGTATGCGTACGCGATAGCGCGACGAAGAGGTCAGGAGAGGGCGGCGACCACGCGGTCCGCGGCCGCGTAGGGGTCCAGACGCCTCGCCGCTACTTCGTCCGTCAGCTCGTTAAGTAGCGCTACCTCGTCGTGCTCGACCCTCGTCCGGTAGCGCTCCGCCACTATCTCCTTGATCTCACGCTGCACCCGGCGGCGGCGCCTGGCCTCGAGCAACCCCTGCTCCTCTTGATAGGCCCGGTGCTTCTCGATCGCGGCCCACAGCTCGTCGATCCCGGTCCCCTTCGTCGCTACCGTCTCGACGATCTCGGGCTTCCACGAAGTCTCGGAGAGCTCGAGCATCTGGCGGAGCTCCTGGACGGCCTGGCGCGTCCCGTTGCGATCCGCCTTGTTCACGACGAACACGTCGGCGATCTCCATCAGCCCGGCCTTTGCCGCCTGCACGGCGTCGCCCCAACCCGGGTTGACCACGACGAGCGTGGTGTCGCACGCGTCTGTGATCTCGACCTCGGCCTGGCCGACGCCGACGGTCTCGATCACGACGAGCTCCTTCCCGCACGCGTCGAGCACGCGGAACGCTTCGGGCGTCGCGAGCGAGATCCCGCCGAGGTGGCCCCGGGTCGCCATCGAGCGGATGAACACGTCGGGGTCGGTGGCGTGGCTCTGCATGCGGACCCTGTCGCCGAGGAGCGCGCCTCCCGAGAAGGGGCTCGAAGGGTCGATGGCGAGCACTCCCACGGTCAAAGAACCCGCCCGGGCCCGGCCGACCAAACGTTCCGTCAGCGTGGACTTGCCGGCCCCCGGTGCGCCCGTGATACCGATCGAATAGGCCGACCCGGTGTGGGGGTAGAGCTCCTGCATCACGCGGCCGAGGTCGGCGCCGCCGTCCTCGACGAGGGAGATCGTGCGGGCGATCGCCCGCCGCTCGCCCGCGAGGGCGCGCCTGATCAGCTCGTCGAGCTCCAAGGCGGGGCTAGGCCTCGATCGCGACGACGTCGGTGATGCCGGGGACGCGCTCGCGCAGGACCCGCTCGACGCCGTGGCGCAACGTGACGGGCGAGATCGGGCACGCCTCGCAGGTGCCCAGGAGGCGCACGGTCACGGTCCCGTCGTGAATGCCGACGAGCTCGATGTCGCCGCCGTCCATCTGAATCGCCGGCCGGATCGCCTCGAGCGCCTCGCGGACGCGGTCCTCTACCGTAAGTGCGCCGCTCATCACTTGATCCTACTTCCCAGCCCCGCGATCACGAGGCCTATCAGCACGGCTCCGACGAGCAGCCTCAGCAGGCCCCCGCCCACGCCGCCGTCTCCTTCCCGGGGGGGGATGGGGGCCGAGGTCGCCCCCTCCTGGGCGACCACGCGGATGTCGAGGCGACGTTCCTGGGACTCGCCCGGCCCGGACGACGCGACAAGCGTGACCTCGTAGGAGCCGGGATCACGGGGCGCCTTCCAGAACACCCTGCCCCGGCCCGCTCGGTGAACCGACGCGTCACCGGAGCCGACCTGCAGCCGCGCCGGCTTCGACAGCGCGACCGTGATCGGCACGCGCTCGCCGGGCTCGGCCCTCTTGGGCGCGGCGACGATCCCGACCCGCAGCGGCAGCGAGTGACCTTCCGGGGGATCGACGCGGACGACCCCTCCCCCGCCGGGCGTGAACGTCCACGAGCCGAGCGCGTCGCGCACCGCCACGTCGCCGCGACCGTCGACTATGTCGAACGCGCCGGTCGCGACCACCGAAGAACGGGCCCACGCGACGCCGACGGAGATCGACGCGGGCGCGTCGACCTCCCCGACGGTCGTGCCCGTGTAGTAGTGGGCGAGGATCTCGCGGTAGCTCGCGCCCTGCTCCGCGAGCCCGTGCGCGCCCCACTGCGACATCCCGGTCCCGTGCCCCCACCCGCGTCCGGTGACGACCGCGACGCCTTTGCGCGTGACGATCGAGATCCGGTTCGCGGGCAACGTCTCGGGCAGACGGCCGCTCGTCGTGAACCAGCGCGACGGGTACACGCCGGGATAGAGCGCGGGTCCCTGCGTCCTGACTATGTCGCGCACGCTCTCGGCGTCGACGCGCAGGTTCTTGCGGGTGCCGGTGAGCACGACGTCGGGGTAGTGGAGGCCGCTGGACGATCGCACGGTCACGGCGCGGCGCATCTGCCCGTGCGCCCCCGTCCACAGCCCCCCGCTCGTCAGCATCGCCTGGAGGTGTTGCAGCGGGAACCTGACGGTCCACCGGTACAGCGGGGACCCTTGCTCGGTCCGGCTCGGCACGCCCTGTAGGTACGGGTAGTCGGGCTCACCCGGGAACGCCTGCGGGTTGTCGAGCGTGGCGCCGCCGGACGTCGAGTGGTACCGGGCGAGGATCGGGTTGCCCTCGTACAGGACCGCTTCGTCCGCGGTGGACTGGACGGCAGCGGCCCATCTCTGTCCGTCCGGCGTCGCGACGACGTCCGCTCCCGAGAACACCTGACATTCGACCGACGCGCAGATGTCGAAGCCGTACGTCGCCGCGGCCCCCGCGCGCGGACGCGACAGGGTCCACAGCGCGTACGTCCGCGCGGCGACCGCCTGCGCGCGGAGCGCCTCGTCGGGCCAGCTCGGCGGGACCTCTTGCAAGCCGAGGAGGTAGCGCTCGAGCGGGAGCCGGTTCGTCACGACGAGCCCGTCGCTCGCAGGCGCGATGCCGACTTGGCCGAAGTAGCCGTGGAGGCCGGACACGTGGATCGGGCCGGACCCGCGGGGAACGAGCCGCACCGGACCGACGAGCGCGCCGGGCGTGCGCGCAGCCTGCACCGGCGCGGGAAGCGAGAGCGCGACGAAGGCGGCGAGCAGGGCAACGACGAGACGGCGGGACACGCCGTTCACGATAGGTCTAGGAAGGGGCTAGTCGTCTAACAGCGTCAGGGAGCCCCCGAGGCCGTTGACCTTCTCGACGAACCGCTCGTAGCCGCGCTCTACGTGGCCGGTGTCGTACACCTCGGTGCGCCCCTCCGCGCAGAGCCCGCCGAGGACGAGGGCCGCGCCCGCTCTGATGTCGGGCGCTCGGACGGGGGCGCCGGAGAGACGCTCGATCCCGCGGATCACCGCGTGGTGCCCCTCGACCCTGATCCGGCACCCCATCCTGTTCAGCTCGTCCACGAACAGAAAGCGCGCCTCGAAAACGTTCTCGGTGAGGATCGACGAGCCGTCCGCCCCCGCGAGCAGGACCATCATCGGCGGCTGCAGGTCCGTCGGGAACCCGGGATACGGGAGCGTCGAGAGGTCGAGCGACTGCGGCCGGCCCCCCATCCTGACCCGCACCTCGCCGTCGCCGCGGTCGACCTCGGCCCCCGCCTGCTCGAGCTTCTGCAAGGGGAGCTCGAAGAACTCCGGACGCGTGTCGACTAGACGGACGTCGCCCCTCGTCGCGGCGGCGGCGATCGCGAACGTCCCGGATTCCACGCGGTCGGGGATGATCTCGTGCCTCACGCCACCGAGCGCGTCGACGCCGTCGATCGATATGAACGGCGTCCCGGCCCCTTCGATGCGCGCGCCGCAAGCATTGAGGAAGGCGGCGAGGTCCTGGATCTCGGGTTCGCGCGCCGCGTTCTCGATCGTCGTCCGGCCCTCCGCGAGCACCGCGCCCATGAGCAGGTTCTCGGTCGCGCCGACGGACGGGAACTCGAGCAGGACGTCGGCGGCGCGCAGCCGGTGCGCGACGCCTTCGACGTAGCCGTGCTGCGAGGTGAACTTCGCGCCCATCCGTTCGAGCCCCTGCAGGTGCAGGTCGATCGGCCTCGACCCGATCGCGTCGCCGCCGGGCATCGCCACCCGGGCACGGCCGAGCCGCGCGAGGAGGGGGCCGAGGACCTGGATCGAGGCCCGCATCCGCGTGACGAGCTCGTAGGGCGTCTCCTCCGACAGTTCGCCCGACGCGGCGCTCGAGACG
>DASQDO010000359.1:0-4205 GCA_035634135.1 Actinomycetota bacterium | reverse complement strand
CTTCTCGCGGGGCGGCAGCCGCTCACCGGCAGGCGAGATGCCCTCCGCCCGCGCCCATGCGTCCAATCGAGCGAACGCCTCGTCTTGCGACAGAGGCCCCTCGTCGAGGCGGACCTCCAGCAGATGGTCGAGCGCCTTCTTGATCGTCGGCCCCCCCGGAAGCCCCAGGTACGCCATGACCTGGAACCCGTCGAGGTCGGGCCGGATCTTCTCGAGCTCCTCGCGGGCCGCGAGCTCGGCGATCCGCTCCTCGAGCTCGTCCATCCGGGCCGCGAGCCGCTTCGCCTTCGCGGCGTCGCGCGTCGTGCAGTCGGCGCGCACCAGCGAGTTGAGCGTCCCCAGCAGCGGCCCCGCGTCGCGTACGTAGCGGCGCACGGCAGAGTCGTTCCACCCCAGCCGGTAAGTGTGGAAGCGGTGGTGCAGGAAGATCACGGTCCGCACCTGCTCGACGATCTCGTTCGGGAACCGCAGGGCGCGAAGGCGCTCCTCGGCCATCTTCGCCCCGACCACCTCGTGGTGGTGGAAGCTGACTCCCTCCGGCCCGATGCGGCGCGTCTTCGGCTTGCCGACGTCGTGGAGCAACGCGGCGAGACGCAGCACGACGATCGGAGCCGTCCGCTCCACGACCGCGAGCGTGTGCCGGAAGACGTCCTTGTGACGGTGCACGGGATCCTGCTCGAGCTTCAGCGACGAGAGCTCCGGGAGGAAGAGATCGGTGAGCCCGGTGCGGTCGGCGAGCTCGAGCGCACGCCCCGGCGCGGCCCCCACGAGCAGCTTCGACAGCTCGTCGCGGATCCGCTCGGCCGACACCGTGAGCAGCTGCTCGCGCAGGCGCTCGATCGAGTCGAGCACCTCGGGAGCGATCTGGAAGTCGAGCTGCGATGCGAAGCGGAACGCCCGCAACATCCGCAACGGGTCGTCCGAGAACGAGTCGTCGGGCTCGATCGGGGTGCGCAGGACCTTCTTCGCGAGGTCGTCCTTGCCCCCGAACGGGTCGACGGCGTTCATCCCCGGGAGCTGGATCGCCATCGCGTTGACGGTGAAGTCGCGGCGCGAGAGATCGGTCTCGATGTCGGCGGCGAACGAGACCTCGGGATGGCGCGACGAAGGCTGATACGTCTCGGTCCTGAACGTCGTGATCTCCATGTGGAGACCCGAGATCTCGGCCCCCACGGTCCCGAACTCGCGGCCCTGGAGCCACAGGTTGCTCGCGAGCGGCTTCACGATCGCGATCGTCTGCTCGGGTGTCGCGTCCGTCGCGAAGTCGAGGTCGGTGTGCGCCCGGCGCAGCAGCGCGTCGCGCACGGGACCCCCGACGAGGTACAGCTCGTGCCCCGCCTTCTCGAAGTGGGCGGCGAGGTCCATCACCGGCGAACCCTCCGCCAGCAGCTCGCTCAGGAAAGAGACCGACATGTCGGCCTCACCCTACGAGACGGGCTGCAGACCCTCCTGCCGCAGAGCGATCGTGAAGTCGTGGCTGTTCGTCGCGGCACGCATCGCGTCGTCCAGGGAGACGAGGCCCGACCGGTACAGCGCCAGCAGCGCCTGGTCGAACGTCTGCATCCCGTAGAACGACGACTCCGCAACGATGTCGTGGATCATGTGCGTCTGCTCGGGGTTGAGGATCAGGTCGTGGATGCGCCCGTTCATCACGAGGACCTCCACCGCCGGGATCCGGCCCCGCTCGTCCAGCCGCGGGATGAGCCTCTGCGACACGATCCCCTTGAGCGACCCCGAGAGGGAGACACGCACCTGCTTCTGCTGGTGCGGCTGGAAGAAGTCGATGATGCGGTTGACCGTCTCGGAGACGTCCGTCGTGTGGAGCGTCGAGATGACGAAGTGGCCCGTCTCGGCCGCCTGCAGCGCCGCCTTGACGGTCTCGGGGTCGCGGATCTCTCCGACGAAGATCACGTCCGGGTCCTGACGCATGGCGGCACGGAGCGCGGTCGCGAAGTCCGCGGTGTCGTGGCCGATCTCCCGCTGGTTCACGATCGCCATCCGGTCCGGGTGCAGGATCTCGATCGGGTCCTCGATGGTGAGGATGTGGCAGGAGCGCGTGGCGTTGATGTGGTTGATGATCGCCCCGGTCGTCGTCGTCTTGCCGGACGACGTCGGTCCCGTGACGAGCAACATGCCGCGGTGCTCGTCGGCGAGCTGCTTGACGACCGGCGGTAGGCCGAGCGTCTCGAAGGCCGGGCTCCCGGGGAGGACACGCCGGCAGGCCATGCCGAGCGACCCCCGCTGACGGAAGACGTTGACTCGGAAGCGGCCGAGGCCGTGCTCCGAGTACGCGAAGTCGACCTCGCCCTTGGCCTTGAACTGGCGGGCCTGGTCGTCGTTCATGAGCTCCATCGCGGCCCGCTCGCAGTCGGGGGCCGTCATCGCCGGGAACTCCGTCCGGACGAGGTGCCCGTTGATCCTGACGTAGGGAGGGCCGCCGGCCTTGACGTGCAGGTCGGAGCCCTTCTTGTCGACTACGTAGCGCAAGAAGTCGTGGACGCTGGCCATCTCGGTAGGAGTCGTTCCTCTGGTCGCGGGGCGGGAGGTCCTGTCACGTACACCTTCGGCAACGCCGGGCGACGTATTGAGTCTCCGCCGGCCCGGGATTCGTCGAACTTGCTCCGTTTCGCGGCGTGTGGGCGAGGGTAAGCAAGCTCCGCCAGGCGCAGTCGTTCCGGACCAAGGTGCCGGGGGAAGGGTTCATCCGATGGAAGAGACCAAGAAGATGAGCAGGGCAGAGGCCGGCCGTAAGGGTGGCCGCACGACGAAAGAGCGCTACGGGGAAGAGCACTTCGGCCGCATCGGCAAGATCGGCGGCAAGAAGGGCGGCGAGACCACCAAGGAGCGCTACGGCTCGGAGTTCTACCAGAAGATCGGCCGCCTCGGCGGCTCCAAGTAACCACCCAGGCTTCGCGCGAGACCTTCCCTTCACGCCGGGGGGAGGTCTCTTGCGCGTCCGGGTCCTGGCGGTAGCCCTGGGAGTCCTCGCGGCCCTCGGCGCCTGCGACGGTGGGCCGGGAGAGCCTCCGGTGGGCGTCCCGTCGGCGTCGCCGGACGAGGCCCGGGCCTACGAGGGCCTCGAGGAGGTCGCCGAGGCGGCCGACTGCGAGGGGCTCGAGGACCTAGGGACCGCGAACAACGCCGGGCTCGACGAGTTCGGGATCTGCCACATCGGCTCGGCGAACCTCGACATCTACCTGACCTCGCAGCGGGGGCTCTGGGAGCACCTCGCCGACCTGTACCCGTCGGTCCTGGGGCCGAACTGGATCATCGTGTCGCCCTCGGGCCTCGAGGGGGCCCGGGTGGTGCAGGAGAGGCTGGGGGGCGAGCTGAGGGTCCCGCCGAGCCCGAGCCCGACCTAGGTGACAGCGCCCCCTTCACGACCGCCGCCGGCTGGTCGTAGACCCCTGCGTCCGCAGCTCCTTCACGAACTCCTGGGCGAAGGCCCAAAAGACTGATTCCTCCCGCCGGTAGTCCTGCTGCCCACGAATCTTCGGGAGCAGTTGGATCAGCCCGGCCTCGGAGAACTTCACCAGCTCGTCTCTGACCTTGTTGTCCGGAAGCCTCAATTTGTCGGCGAGCAGCCGCACGTGGAAGACCCCAGGTTCTTGCTCCCCGATGGCCGCTGCCACTTCGAGCCGGTAGCGATTACCCAAGACTCTCTTGGAGATTTCACGGATTTCCTCCACGCCCACCCCTCCAGCGTATACGGTTTACGGAAACCGTAAACCGTTTATCAGAACCCGGTTTCCGGATGCTGACAGTAGGAAGACAATGGGAGGACCATTCAAGCTGTTCAGACGCCGGAGGCGCCCGATCGAGCCAGTCCGCATAGCCGATGCTCTCCGCGAATTCCCCGGAATGTGGGTCGCACTCAAGAACGGCGAGATCGTCGACGCGAAGGAAACTCCCGATGCTCTCGTAATGGCCCTCAAGTATCGAGACATCACGGACGCAACGATTATCCGTTCTCCCGCCGAAGGAGAAGCTGAACTCGTCGGCCTTGGCTAACGGTCCGCGCTCCGACGCGCGGAAAGCTTGGCTATTTCCTTACGTCGAGGATCCCGCCGGTCGAAGGGGTCGGGAAACGCTTCGGCCCGTGGTCGCGGTGCGACTGACTGGTGAATCGGTAGCACCGACGAAGGTGGCCGCTCTCGTTGATTCGGGTTCCGAGTACACACTTGCCGCCCCGCTGCTGGCTCGAG
>DASQDO010000358.1:0-5558 GCA_035634135.1 Actinomycetota bacterium | reverse complement strand
GTTGTCGGCGACGGCGTCGGCCGCGGCGCGGCGCGTGAGGAAGCGGTACGCGTATACGTCGAAGCCCCCCTCCCCCTCCGGGCGGAACGACGCCACGTGGCCGTCTACGGCGCCCGAGACGAACTCCGTCTCGGAGGCGGGGTCGATCGCATGCGACGACGTCTCGTCGTAACCGGGCAGGGGCGACCTCTTCGGAAGGTACTCGGCGAGTCGCTCCGGGAGCTGGCCGGAGTCTCCGCGCAGCATCTCGTCGCGTACGTCGTCGCGGCCCCGGGGGCCGCACATCGGCTCGCCGTCGACCCGCTCGAGCGCCAGCGCCGCCGCGGCCGCCTCGGGCGTGGGACGCGCCGAAGGAGCGCTCGTCCTCATCCGCCAGCCGAAGGCGCCGCCGGCCGACAGCAGCACGACGGCGACCGCTACCGTCAGCGGGTTCACCGGCCCGAGCCGGGCGCGCTCTTCGGGCGCGGGCGAGTAGTCCACCTCATCCCTTCGGCCGGCTGGGCTTGCTTCCTTTAGCAACCCAGGCTAAGTGCGCATATCGTCGCGGGGCGATCGTCGACTGCACGGAGGCCGGGATGCAAACCGCACGCCGTACGACCGTGGCGCTGCTCAGCGCCGCGTTGCTCATCGGAGGCGCGGCCCCCGCCGTCGCTCGACCGACCGCACAGGGCCCCGCCCGGAAGCCGAAGCTCCCCCGCCCGATCGACCCGCAGTCGTGGGAGGTCCCGGAGGACATGACCTGGGGCGACTACCGCCGGATCCCGGGGACCGACTGGAAGAATCCCGAGTACGAGGCGCCGAAGACCCTGCGGGCCGCTCTGATCCTCGGCGACTTCCAGGACCAGAAGTTCCGCGTCGCGGAGACCACGGTCGACCCGACCGGCCAGCGGGGGCTCGGCGTCGAAGACCCTGCGGCGTACTGGACCAACCTGCTGTTCAAGTCGACCAACCCCAAGAACGCACAGCGCGGGCACACCGTCGGCGAGTACTGGCTCGAGAACTCCTACGGCCTGATCGACGTCGACGCCGAGGGGTTCGGCCCCTACACGATGGAAGGCAACATGTACGAGTACGGCGTCACGGACTTCTCCGGTAGCGAGGACTGCCCCGACGACAGCGGGTGCGACGGGGACTTCGACACGGAGCTCGTCCAGGCTTCGCTGGCCGACGTCACGACGTCGGTGCAGGAGCACGGGCAGTTCGACTTCCGCTTCCTCCTCCACGCGGGGTACGACGAGTCGACGGTGTGGCTCAACTACGGCCAGATGCTCTTCGCCGAGCCGGAGGACGTGACCGAGAAGTACGGGCCGCCGGCCTTCCCCGACTGGCGCAATTGGGCGGGCACGCGCTACGTCGACTGGACGTCGTTCTTCGCAGCACAGCAGATCTGGTCGCACGCGCTCCCCGGCGCGCTCGCGACGGAGGGAGAGAGCGACGGCGGCTCGGTCTACGCGCACGAGCTCAGCCACGTCCTCGGCGTGCTCGACAACTACAACAACCCGTACGCGGAGGACCCGATCCGGTCGTACTCCGGGCCCTGGGACATGATGAGCCGCGGCACCTTCAACGGACCCGGGGGCCCCTGGGAGCGGTGGACGATCCCACCGACGGGCGGCGCCACGATGGGCGCGCACCACATGATCCGCAACAAGATCCGCCTGGGCTTCCTGCCGCCGGCCGAGGTGCTGACGGTCAATCGCGAAGCGTTGTCCGCCGCCCCGATCCGGGCCCGCATCCTGCAGCGGGAGTCGCCTCCGGAGACCGCGGACCCCACTCTGTTCAGCGGCATCCGGATCGTCCTCGGCGAGGACCGCTCGACGTGTGAGTCCAGCGACCCCAAGTGCGACCGCGGCGGGTACGACTTCTACGACGTCGAGGTCGTGAACCGGCAGGGGTTCGACTCGTTCCTCCCGGACCACGGCGTGATCATCGCGAAGACCAAGACCGCCGACGCCTCGCCGTTCATCTGGGTGATCGACTCGCACCCGAAGAACATGCGCAAGGTCGACTACGTGCGCGCCGACGGCGAGAAGTTCTATTACACGGTCGGCGACTACCGGCAGCTCGCCGACGCGGCGTTCCACGCCGGGACCGGCCGGAAGGTCGTGAACCACTTCGTCGACGAAGAGAACGAGCTCGCGTTCTTCGTGCTGGCGAAGGAGAAGGACGGCGGCCGTCTCATCTACGAGGTCGCGGTGCAGTCGACCGCGGCCCCCGCCCTAGCGGAGGCGTCGGTCGCGAAGCGCTCCGGCAAGGTCCGCAAGGGCCGCGTCACGAAGTTCGAGTTCGAGGTAACGAACGACGGCGCCGGGCCGGGGATCTTCCGGCTGAAGGCGACGCGCAAGGGCCGAGTGAAGGTCCGCCTGCTGAACGACCTGCTGTGGCTGGACGGCGGCGAGACGAAGGTCGTCACCGTCCACGCGCTGGGGCGCGGGGGCCGGGCCAAGGTCGGGCTGAAGGCGGCGCCCGCAGTCCCGCCTGCCTGAACGCGACAGGGGGGCGGCCGTGGCCGCCCCCCTGGAACGCTCGCACGGTCCTACCAGCTGATGCCGAGCCAGTCGTCGATGCAGCACGGTGGCGGGAGCGGATCCCGGATGATGCAGCAGATCGACGGAAGCAGGTCCTCGATCGTGATGTGGGTCGTGAAGCACCCGCCCGTGCTGGCGCTCGCCGACGGCGACTCGAAGTCCACCGCGCCGGTACGCGGGTCGACCGAGGCGTGGCCCGAGTCGTAGTGCACCTCGCAGCCCGGCGCGACCGTGACGGTGTCGGCCTTGGCCAGAGCCGGGATCATCAGCACGCCCGCGACGAGCGCGAACGCGCAAAGGGTTCTGATGGTCTTCAAGAAAGTTCTCCCCAGGTCTCGGAGCGGACGCTTACGAGTCGCCGCTGATCCAGTCCTCGATGCAGCACGGCAGCGGCGGGATCAGGTCCCAGACCGCACTCAGGTCGGCGTGGAGCGTGAAGCACCCGCTGGTGGTGGCGCCGGCCGACGGCGACTCGAAGTCGACCTCGCCGGTGCTGGGGTTCACGGACGCGTGTCCCGAGTCGTAGTGGACCTCGCAGGCCGGTGCGACGGCGACCGTGTCGGCCTGGGCCTGAGCCGGGATCATCAGGACGCCCGCGACGAGCGCGAGCGCGGAAAGGGTTCTGATCGTCTTCAAGAGACTTTCTCCAATCTATTTATTCGGGTCGTGTGAAGGACCCAGCTAACGCTGGATCAGGTACGGGCTCTCGCTCAGGTCCCGCAGCGGCAGGGAGTGACCGAAGTAGTCGTCCCGGTCACGGTCGAGGACCTTCTCGACGAGCGGCACGCTCACGAACGGGAACATCACGTCGATGCGCTCGGGGTCGAGCCCGACGGCCGCGAGCTCGGTGAGGCCGAGCCCCGGCGTGCAGAGGTGGTTGGGCATCGGGTCGATCCCGGTGCATGCGTGGGGCGCACCCAGCGGGACGACGCCCTCGCTGTGGAGCATCTCCTGCATCACCGTCGCTTCGAGCCAGCGCGGGTTGCCCGGCGTGCCGAACTCGTGTCCGTGGCAGCCGTCCGACCCGAACAGGTACGCGTAGGCGAAGCGGCCGTGACCCCCGAAGGCGCCGTCGTCACCGGTGCTGGCGAGCGGGTAGCGCCCCCGTCCGCACGTCCCGGCGCCGTCGGCCGCCACGTAGGCGATGTAGAGCTTCTGCTGGTCGACCAGCCCGGCCTTCACCAGCTCGGCCTCGACGTTCGCGGTGCTGTTCAGCTGAGCGCCGGGGACGGTCGAACGGACGAAGGTGACGTCCACGAGCTCGGGGCCCTTGCGCCCCTTGCCCCTGAAGGTGTCGATGCGCCACCGGATGCCGTCGGTCTGCTCGACGAACCACTGGCCCCAGGCCCTGACCGAGCACTCGATCGTCCCGTCCATGTCGAGGCGCTCGTCCCCGAAGTCGTCCGCCACCAGATAGACGACGTGGACCTGCGGCCCCCGCTGGAGGTCGGGCCGGTCGACGTTCGAGCGAGGGATGCGCGTGGGGCATCCGCCGGCAGCCGGCGAGGGGGGCACCGAAGCCTCGGCCGAGGCGAAGTCGGTACCCGGGGGCGCGGGCAGCGTGACCGCGTCCTCGAACCTGGGGGCCGGGTCGGACGCCGCCGCGGTCGACGAGGCGAACGGCGCCAGGGCGACACAGCCGGCAGCGACCACGAGGGTCAGCCGTCGGATTCTCATACCTGGCTCGGTTCGCTTCATCTGCTCACTCTCCTGCGGAAACAGCGGATTTAAACGCCGGGCGGGGCCGTGAGACCCCGCCCGGCGGATGGAACGGAACTAGCAGTCGTAGCCGGCGGTCGGACCCTGGGCCGAGACCGGGCCGTAGATCGGGTCCCAGGAGTACGTGCCGGAGTCGTAGGTCAGGTCACAACCGCCGGCGCCTACGCTGCCCGACTCGTGGACCGTGTAGGCGAGAGCCGCCGAGGAGGGGATGACGAGGCCGATGGCCATGCCGATGACGACGAGTGCCTTACGCAATTGAAGCTCCCTTCGAGATGAGCCCGCCCGCGATCGGGCAAGGCTGCGTTTCCGTTTTTTCCGTTCAGAGGCGGCGACTGCCCGGACGGGCCGCGCCGCACGGCCGAACTACGAGCAGGTGCGGCTCGCCGAAGGCCCGGTGGCCGAGAAGCTTCCACCCGGCGTGTACGAGTAGGTACCCGAGTCGTAGTTGACGTCGCAGCTGCCCAGGTGGAGGGAGCCGGACTCGTGGACCGTGTACGCGAAGGACGAGCTCATCGGCACGAAGACCGCGGCCGTAACCCCCACGATCGCGAGGAATTTACGCAAGTTGTCACCCCCTTCCCCAAGTGCGTGGACCGGGCGCTTCCGCCCGATCCGGTCGCCTGCCTAGCGGGCGGAGAAGCAAACCAACCGCCGCTGGCCCCAGATTCGCCGAGCTTGACTTGCAACCTGCCTCCACAATCAAAGAATTTGTCGAAGGCAAGCAGCGGTGTCAGGGGGTCGAGGGGGCGGAAATCTAAACGCTGCCTGTCAATCAGGAAGAATTTTTCTTCACCCGGCAGGAGGAACTAGTCCGCGTTGTGACGAACGCTGTCACCGGCAAAGCGAGCTCGCGGGCAAGCCGACGACAAGAAAGGGGTGGGATACCTGGGGGGCCCAGCCGGGTCCAGCCGCGCGCCGTCCTTGCCTCTCCGTACCCACAGAAAGGAACGAGATTGCGTATCTCAACGACGCGACACGCACTCGCGCCGTCATGCACCGAACCCCGGCGTCGCCGGGGGCTTTTGACCTGCCTGGCCGCCGCGGCCGTCGTGGCGGCCCTCGTGCCGTCTCCGGCTCGGGCCGCCACGATCGTCTGCGAGACGCTCGTCGAGTCCACGCCCAGCGTGCGGGCCGACCTGGATGGAGACGGCTACCCCGAGTACCGGGTGCCGAGCATCCAGGACGTGACGCTGTGCTCGGACGCGGGAGCCTCGTACGTGACGAACACGCCGCGGACCGAGAACTGCTTCGTCGGCTGGCACCCGGACTGCGTCGCCGTCTACGTGACGCTGATGCCGGCGGAGGCCC
>DASQDO010000357.1:0-7787 GCA_035634135.1 Actinomycetota bacterium | reverse complement strand
GGCAGACGCGTTGAGCCGTTTCCCGGCTGTGGCCGGAGGACGGACCCACTGGGAGGGACGCCTGTGACCGCAAGGGTGCTCGTCGTGGACGACACCGAGCACGTCCGGTCGATGCTCGTGGACATGCTCGAGCTCGACGGGTTCGACGTCGTCGGGCAGGCCGCCTCGGGGGCCGAGGCCCTCGGCGCCGCCGCGGCATACGACCCCGACGTCATCGTGATGGACTACAAGATGCCCGGGATGGACGGGCTCTCGTCGGCCCGGGCGATCAGGGCGACCCGGCCGAACCAGGGGATCATCCTCTACACCGCCTACCTCGACCAGAAGCTCGAGACGGAGGCCCGCGACGCCGGCGTAGCGCTGTGCGTGGGCAAGGTCGAGGGGCTGAGCCAGCTGGAGCGGCACATCACCGAGCTGTGCCGCGACTTCGGGGACACGGGCGGACACCCGAAGCCGGGAGCGAGCCGGGCCTAGCGGCCTAGCCGCCGATCCCGCTTCCGTCGCACACGACCGGCAGGATCGACCACCGCCCGTGGCCCCGGCTGAAGTACAACGTGGCGATCCTGACGCCGTCGCGCGCTACCGTGCGTGCCTCTCGCCGGGTCGCGCTCTCCGGATAGGCCGGGCGCTCTAGCTCGTCGCCCGGACGCAGGCCCGGCACGTGGTCGCGGGCGAGCAGGTCGAAGTCCGGCGGGACGGACGGAATCCCGATGGGCTCGTCGGTGACGATCTCGCGGAGCTGGCGCGTCGCGTCGCAGGCGAGCTCCGCGTCGTTCCACAGGTCGTTCGGGTCGACGACCGAGAACGTCGCGTAGCGCGTCGCGTCCGGCGGCTCGAAGCCGGGCTCGGCGCCGTCGCGGAAGCAAACGATGGAGTACGTCCCGGGGGCGAGGCTCGTGGCGTTCTCCAGCGGGCCGACGGGCGTGAGCCTCATGCCGATCGTGCCCCCGCCGGCCGGCCTGATCGTGACCTGGTCCCACGCGCCGTCCTGGTCGTGGATCCGCAGGTGCACCCCGTCGAGCCGCGGCTGCACCTCGGGGGCCAGGGCCACGGCCCCCGTCTGCGAGCACACGACCTCGAGGCGGTCCGGCGCGTACTGGGGCTCGACGTCGAGCGGCGCGAGCGCCGACGCACGTCCGCTCTCGCCCGGGTCGACCTCGAGGTAGTGGAGGCGCGGCTCCCGGACGAGGCGGCGCGCTGCGGCCTCGTCGACGGTCGTGCACGCCGGCGCGCCGCGGGCCCGGATCGTGGAGTCGAACGATCCGACGCGGGGATCGTCCGGGCCCTGCACGTCGTAGCGGACCGCCGCTCCGTAACGTGCCCGCACGCGCGTCAGGTCGACGCAGAGCTGCGACTTCACGACGTCGACGACGACCGTCGCCTGGCCGTGGCGGCCGAACGAAGCGACGAACGCACCGACGTCCGCCGAGTCCGCCGCCGGTCGCGGCCGGCCGTCACGCCACGGAGTGGAGACCGCGGCAGCCGCGACGACGGACGTCGCCACGACCGCCGTCACCACCCTCAGCGCCCGTCCTCGGCGCGCGGCGCGGATCGCCGGTCGAGCGCGCGCGGGGTCGACGCCGACGGGGTCGAGCGTGTCGTGCAGCGCGGCTCGTAGGCGCGCCTCTACGTCAGTCATCTCTCGCTCCTTCGAGCTGCGAGCGCAGTTCCTTCAGGCCCCGGTTGACCAATGCCTTCAACGCGCTCACCGAGCAGCCCAGCGCCTCCGCGGCCCCCGCTTCGGACAGGTCCTCGTAGTAGCGGAAGAACAGCGCGGACCGTTGCCGGACCGGAAGCGTCAACAGCGCCGTCCAGAGCTCGTCGCGGGCCGCGAGGTCGGGCGGCTGCACCGGCGGCGCTCCCTGGAGGCGCTGCACCGCGGCCCGTTCGCTCTTCTGCCGTCGGCCGCGTCCACGGCACAGGTTGACCGTCGTCCGGTAGAGGTAGGCCTTGGCGTGCTCGTCGTTGCGGAGGCCGAAGAGCTTGCGGCCGACGCGGACGAACGCCTCGTGGGCGACGTCCTGGGCGAGGCTCGCGTCGCCCGTCAACAGGTACGCGAGCCTCACCGCATCGGACGCGTGACGCTGGTAGAGGGATTCCAGCCCGCCGACACGACCCGCCTGGCCCGCCGCGTCTTCGGACACCCCCACCACGTACACGCCATATACACGCGTCAGGGGGGCTCGAGGTTGCGCGCCGGCGCCTAGAATTCGGTCGTGAGAAGGAACACCCTCTACGCCATCGTCCTGTTGCTGCTGGCGATCACGGTCGCGGGCGTCCTCGGCGTGATGCGCATTTATGGGGGCTAGATAAAGGCCCGGCCTCGCAGCGACAGGTTGCGGTAGAGCATTTGCTGGATCGTGTCCCTGATCCGGTCCGTGAGGTCGAACACCAGCATGGCGTCCTCGGCCGCGTCCTCGGGATAGTCGTCCATCGGGATCGGCTCGCCGAACTCGATCAGCCACCGCGACGGCAGCGGCAGGAGCCCGAGGGGGCCGAGCAGCGGGAACGTCGGCGTGATCGGGAAGTACGGGAAGCCGAACGTGCGGGCCAGCAGCTTCGCGTTGGCGATCATCGGGAACGCCTCCTCGGCCCCCACGATCGCGACCGGGACGATCGGCGTGCGCGTCCGCAGCGCGACCTCGATGAAGCCGCCGCGGCCGAAGCGCTGGAGCTTGTAGCGGTCCTTCCATCCCTTGCCGACGCCCTTGTAGCCCTCGGGGTAGACGCCGACGACCTCGCCGCGCCGCAGCAGCTCGTGCGCGTCCTCGTCGCACGCGACCGCGTTGCCGGTCTTGCGCGCGAGGTGGCCGACGAACGGCATGTTGAACGCGAGGTCCGCCGCGACGTTGCGGACGGTGCGGTGGCGCGGGTGCTCGGTAGCGACCGCGTGCTGCACCATCACCGCGTCGACCGGGATCGTGCCCGAGTGGTTACCGACGAGCAGCGCGGCCCCCTCGTGCGGGATCCGGTCGACACCGAGCGTCCTGACCCTGAAGTAGCGCTCGTAGAGCGCGCGTTGCAGCGGCAGCAGCACCTCGCGATGGAGCTCGGGGTCGTAGCCGAAGTCGTCGACCGGGTACGCGCCGTCGAGCCTCCTGCGGAGGAAGTCGCCGATGCCGTCGAGGACGGTTCGAGTGGGCTCGGGCTCGGGGGGCCGCGACGGCGTCTCGATCCCCTGCGCGGGGTGCCGTCTCTGCGCGGCGGTGCTGCCGCGCGCGTGGATGCTGCAGTACTCGGCGTCGGGCAAGGCGAAGTTGCGGCACGGGCGCCCGGTCGCGGTCGTCGCCGCGCAGCGCTTGCGCTCGGCCTCGCCGTCGGCGTCGGGCTTCGTCCGGTGGTCGTGCAGCCTGATGATCTCTGCTTCCGCCATCACACCTTCTCCGGCTGTCGGGATCTGAGGTAGTCGAACAGCTCGCGCTCCCACGCGGGGTGCTTCTCCGCCGAGGGCACGAGGTCCGCACGGCGGTGGTCGCGGAAGTCCATGAGCGTCTCCTCCGTCGTGCGCTTGGGCCGGAACCCCAGCGCCTCCTTCGCACGCTGGGTGCTGACGACGCGGCCGTAGACGATGAGCTTCAACTGGTCCGTCGGGAAGTCGACCAGCCCGAACCGCCGCAGGAGGCCCGCCGTCGTCTGGGCCATCGGGAGCAGCAGCGGGAGCTCGACGCGGTCCAGCAGGCGTATCGCCTTCGACAGGTACACGACGCCGTCGGCCGCGACGTTGAAGATCCCGCGGGAGTCTCCGAGCGCGCCGACCGCGAGCGCTTCCACCGCGTCCTCCTCGTGGAGTAGCTGGAGGCGCGGGTCGAAACCGAGCGCGGTCGGGATCACCGGGAGCGAGAGGTAGTCGGTCATGCTCGTTCTCACCGTCGGCCCGATCACGTTCTGGGTGCGAAGGATCACGAGGTCGACGTCGGGCCGGCGACGGCCGAAGTCGCGTGCGTACGTCTCGGCCTCGGCGCAGTCCTTGCCGTAGCCGGCGAGGTCTACCTGTCGCTGGGCGTGCCCCTCCGGGATCAGCGAGGGCTCCGCGGGGTCCGATCCGTACACGGCGGTCGACGACTTCATCACGACCTTCTTCACGCGGTCGGAGCGCTGCGCCGCGGCGAGGAGCTGCATCGTCCCGATGACGTTGTTCTCCTTCATGCGGGAGCGGCCGCCGAGCCTCGCCGGGTTCGAGCCGATGTTCGTGTGGACGATCGTGTCGATCTTCGTGGCCTCGATCACGCGCGCGATGAGGGGGCTGGAGATGTCGGCGCGGATGAACTCGAGCCCCCGCACCGGCACCGGCGGCTCTTCGAGGTCGACGCCGACGATCGCGGCGACGCCGTCCTGCTCTTCGAGTCGCTTGGCCAGCCGGAGGCCGAGGAACCTCGACACACCGGTGACGAGGATGCGCTTGCCTTGCGGGACCTCCCTCATGGAAGCAGAGTACCCGCCGGTCCCTCCGGGCTATCCGCCGGTCGGGCCCACGATCGCGGTCGAGCCCGCGTGGGCGCGTAGGCGTGCTGCCGCGTCGCCTTTGTTCACCGCCAGCGATAGATGGCGGTACGAGTCCTCGACCAGCACGAACTCGCCGTCTTCGACGTCGGCGAACGTGCTCGCCAGCGGGACGTGGATGCGGTGGCCCTCCATCCGCACCTCGACCTTCGCGCCGTTCACGAGGTGGACCGTCTCGAGCTGGTCGCGGTTCACGTTGAGCTGGAGGTTCCCGAAGCGGTCGACCTGCAGCACCTCGGCGTGGAGGTGGTCGTCGTGGACCCACGCCTCGGGGATCTCGAGACGGACGAGGTCGTCGACGGGGATCGCCGGGCCGAGGTCCGAGGGGTCGACGCCGTTCGCGATGTGAGCGGCTGCGGGCGAGAAGACGTCGCGGCCCTGGAACGTGCGCGAGATCGGCGTCAGCAGGAAGCTCCGGTCGAGGATCTCGAACGCTCGCTTGACGCCGCCGCATTGCTCCGCCGCCGGCATCAAAAGGCCGTTGTCCGGGCCGACGAAGATCTCGCCCCAGCCCGACTCGATGACGATCGCCCGGCGCTCGGAGCCGACGCTCGGGTCGACGACCGCGAGGTGGACCGACTCGGGCATGAAGCGGATCGACTGCTCGAGCACGATCGCGCCGTGGCGGATGCTCTGCCGAAGGATGTTGTGGTGGATGTGGATGATCTTGACGTGCGGGGCGATCCGGAGGATCACGCCCTGGCATACGCCGACGAACTCGTCCTCCAGGCCGTAGTCCGACAGGAACGTCAGCGTCTCCCGCTTCTTCACGCGGGGCATCCTAACGACCGGCCCGCGACCCCGGGCAGCGCGGAAAGAAACCAAGCCCATTGACTCCCGCTCCGCGGCGTTCTTACACTCCGCGCGTGACTCCCCTTCAGATCTGGCAGGACCAGGCCGCGTGCAAGACCCTTCCGCTAGAGGTGTTCTTCCCTCCGGCCGAGCAGGAAGCGGAGGCCGCGAAGGCGATCTGCTCGGGGTGCACGGTGCGCGAGCCGTGCCTCGAAGCCGCCCTGGCCGCGGGCGAGCGCTTCGGGATCTGGGGCGGGATGTCGAGCGACGAACGCCAGACCGTCGCGGCCCGGCGCCGGGCGAGGACCGCGAGCGCTAGGGCCGCGGGCCTGGACGTGGGGCTGGGGGTCTAGCAGCCCGGCCGCGGGCGGGGCCGCCTCGGCGGGACCGCAGAACAAACGGGCCGAGCTCACAGGCCCGGCCCGCTTCCCTTACTTGCCCTGCTGTCGGCGCTGCCAGCGAGTCTTCTTGAGCATCTTGCGGTGCTTCTTCTTGCGCATCTTCTTGCGGCGCTTCTTGATCAAAGACGGCATTGCGACTTTCCTTCCTCTTTCGTGGTCCTACTCGGACCCGAACAGCTGCCTCAGGTCCACCGGCCCGCGTGACTGCCCGGAGGTGTCGATCCGCTGGGAGCCGAGCCGGAGGCCCCGGACGCCTTCGGTCACGGGCGACACCATGCGCAGCAGGTCCTCGCTTGCATCGTGCTCGAGGACCCCTATGCCGACGCACGATCCTCGCCCATCTTCCATGCCCACGACCAACCCGTCCAACAGGGCCAGGTCGAACTCGGGGGGCAGCGTCGGCATGAAGACCGTCGGCTTGACCCTCCAGCGGGAGGCCCCGACCGCGAAGTAGGACGCGAACTGCTCCTCGCGGAAGGCGATCCGCTCGTCGACCGTCCTGATGCGGGCGTCGGGCGAGACCTCGATCTCGACGACCTCGCCGGGGACGAACCTCTGGGCGATGCCGACGAGGGGCTCGAGCTCGCCGCCCCGCTCGAACGCGACGGTGAAGTCAGGGGCGATCAGGTCCATCTTGAAGAACTTGAGGCTCTGGCCGTAGATGCCGGACACGAGGCTGGTGGTGTCGACGACGACGAGCTTCGCGCCGGCCTCTTTCGCCCGGTTGACGAGCTTGGCGGCGTTGGTGACGAGCGGGAGCAGGTGGCCCTTGGGGATCAGGGACCCGACGAAGCCGAGGCTGTCGGCCTTGCGGAGGCTGTCGCGGGTGAGGTCCTCCTCGGTCCTGCAGACCTTGAGGCCGGCGGTGGTGGGGGGGCCGACCGTCGACTGGACGATGTCGGCGTCGACGATCGCGCTGGGGATGCCGGCGGCGACGGCCCGGCGAACGAGTTCGATGCCGAAGGTGGTCTTACCGGTGTCGATGCCGCCGAGGAGGAAGACGACGCCGGGGCTCGAAAGGAGCTTCTCGTAGGTCTCGTCGAGCGTCGCCCTCATCGACGTCCTCCCGCGCAGGGGTCAACAAAAAGACCGTCCCGCAGGACGGTCTTGGTGGCGCCGAGGGCCGGCTGCCTAGCCTGCATCCATATATCGCTGCTGCAGGTACTTGCGGACGTCCTCGGTGCGGATGCGATAGCCGCGGCCGACGCGCACGGCGGCGAGGTCGCCCGCTTTGACGAGCCGGTAGACGGTCATGTTGGAGACGCGGAGCTGTCTGGCGACCTCGGCGACGGTGAGGAAGCCGCCCATGAGGGAAGCGCTGGTTGCGCTGGAGGTCGGCTGCCGCCCGGTCTCGTCCATGACGGCGGGAAGCATATACCGACGGCTTTTTGCCCGCTTAGGTGGGCCTTCGGGGCCGGCGGAAGATGTGTTTTAACCACTCGCGGAGATTCCGCGGACGATCGATCAAGCGGTGGCCGTCCAGGGACATGATCCACTCAGGGTGCGCGTGAGACGGAATCCCGCGGGCGTCGTCTTCGCGATCGTTCGCTGTCGACAGCTCGTCCTTCATCGCCCTTCCTTTCTCGTCGTCATGTGACCGGTCCGACGTACGCAAAGATGATGGCGACCAGAAGCGCCGCGATGGAAGCCCTCAGCCGGCGTGACTTGTGATCAATCACACCCGCCGTATCGGCGAGGACGTTCAACTGCGTGTCGAAGAGGACGAGCTGCGCCGTCGTCGGTTGCGCGGTCAAGAAGTCACGTTGGAACGCCCGAAGGTCGACGACCGCGTAGCCGCGGGGCAGCAAACCGAAGAGCGCGAAGATGCCGGCGAAGATGGCGGCGCCGCGCGCTAGGTCCATCCACAGCGCGTTCCCGTCAGGCGCGACTGCCGCGAGCAGGCCGGAGAAACCAAGTACGACGCCTGCCTTGGCGTCGAGGCTTTCGACGTGGCTTCGCTGCGCGGCGAGTTGATCGTGGACCTCGGCGAGGAACACCTCGATCGACTTCGGCTCGGGCGCGTCGCGCACGGAAAGGCTTTCCCTTCGGCTCGTGCGCGGGCTCGGTTGTCCAGCCCAACCTAACGATCCCCTA
>DASQDO010000356.1:0-1738 GCA_035634135.1 Actinomycetota bacterium | reverse complement strand
GGCGGACCGACCCAGACGACCCCTGCGCCGACCACGGCGTCCGCGAACGAGGCGCTCTCCGACAGGAAGCCGTAGCCCGGGTGGATCGCCTCGGCCCCCGTGGAGCGAGCCGCTTCGAGGATCGCCTCGACGTTCAAGTAGGTCTCGGTAGGGGCAACGCCCGGGAGGTGGACCGCTCGGGTCGCCGCGGCGACGTGGCGCGCTTGCGCGTCGACGTCGGAGTGCACCGCGACAGCTTCGACACCGAGCGCGCTGCACGTCCGCGCGATCCGGACCGCGATCTCGCCGCGGTTCGCGATCAGGATCCGCCGGAACATCAGGCCCGCCCTGCGACTGCCCAGCGCGGCCCGGCCTTCAGGACCTTGCCCGGCAGCTCGCCCTGGATGAACCCCTGGGCGATGCGGGCCGCGTCGAGCAGCTTGTCGAGGTCGACGCCGGTCTCGATCTCCATGTCCGCAAGCATATGGATCAGGTCCTCGGTCGCGACGTTGCCGGTGGCGCCGGCCGCGTAGGGGCTGCCGCCCATGCCGCCGACCGACGCGTCGAAGTAGTCGATGCCGAGGTCGAGAGCGGTGAGCACGTTGGCGAGCCCCGTGCCCCTCGTGTCGTGGAAGTGCATGTTGAGCGTGAGGCCGGGCAGCTCCTCGCGCAGAGCGCTCACGACGTCGGCGACGCGTCGAGGCGTCGCCATGCCGGTCGTGTCGCCGTACGAGATCGTGTCGATGCCGGTGTCCGCCATCCAGCGCGAGACCTCGACGACACGCTCGGGCGGGACGTCGCCCTCGTAGGGGTCGCCGAACGCAGTCGAGATCGTTCCCTCGACGGGTATCCCTGCCGCTCGTGCGACGTCCACGACGGCTTGCACGTCTTCGATCGAGTCGCGCACCGGCTTGCGCACGTTCTTCAGGTTGTAAGACTCGCTCGCGGCGATGAAGACCTGCATCGAATCGACGCCGACTTCCGCGGCGATCTCCGCCCCCTTGCGGTTGGGGACGAGAGCGGAGTAGACGACGCCCTCGCGCCGCGTGATCCCGCCCCACACCTCGCGCGCGTCGGCCATCTGCGGGATGGCCTTGGGCGACACGAACGAGACCGCTTCGATGCAGCGGAGACCCGTCTCGCTCAGCGCGTCGATCAGCGCGACCTTGTCGGCCGTCGGGACGTCGGCCTTCTCGCTCTGGATGCCGTCGCGGGGGCCGACCTCTCGGATGCGCACGCTCACCGGTTGCGCCACTGCGGGTCCCGCTTCTCGTTGAACGCCGCGATGCCCTCGGCCCGGTCCTCGCTCGCGATCACGGTCTCCCACGCCCGGTGCTCGATCTCGATCCCGTCTTCGATGGGCGCTCCGAGAGCGCCGTCGGTCGCCGCCTTCGCCGCTCTCACCGCGACCGGGGACGAACGGCAGACGTCCAGCGCCAGGTCCTGGGTCTGGTATCCGAGCTCCGCGCGCGGGACGACGCGCTGCACGAGCCCCCACGCGTGCGCCTCGGCGGCATCGAAGCGGCGGCCCGTGTAGATCAGCTCCTTCGCGCGAGCGAGCCCGGCCTTGCGCGTGAGCAACTGGGTCCCCCCGCCGGCAGGCAGGAGACCCACACGTGCCTCGGGCAGCCCGAGCTTCGTCCCCTCCGCCGCGACGACGAGATCACAACTCAGCACGAGCTCGAAGCCTCCGCCCAGCGCGAACCCGAAGACCGACGCGATCACCGGTTGCGGCACTGCACGCAGGGCCTCGAACATG
>DASQDO010000355.1:0-4864 GCA_035634135.1 Actinomycetota bacterium | reverse complement strand
GGCCGTCGTCCACACGCCGGGACATGCCCGGTCGCACGTGTGCCTGTGGAACGCGAGTGACGGCCTGCTGATCTCGGGCGACCACCTGCTGCCGACGATCACCCCGCACATCGACTTCGAGCGCGGCGGCGAGGAGGACCCCCTCGGCGAGTTCCTCGAGTCGCTCGAGAAGGTCGAGGACCTGGATCCGAAGATGGTGCTGCCGGGGCACGGCCGGCCGTTCCTCGAGGGGGCCGAACGCGCCCGCGTAATCGCGCGCCACCACGACCGGCGGCTCGGCAACATCCTCCAGGTCATCAGGCGCGAGCCCCGGAGCGCCACCACGATCGTCGACGAGGTCTTCGGGTCCCAGCTGCTCCACTTCGAGCGCCGGCTCGCCCTCGGCGAGGCCCTCGCCCACCTCGCGTACCTCCGGCAGAGGGGCGAGGTCGAACGCGTCGAGGCGGACGACGGGACGTTCCTCTACAAGAAGGTCTCGCGCCGCCGCGTCGTCGAGGTCGACGATTGACGGCTTCGCTGACGATCGCCGGGGGGACGCACGTCACCTGGGCCGGGACCGGGCCCGTGCGGGCCGAGGCCCTGGCGGCCCCCGACGTGACCGAGGACGGCGTCCTCTCCGCGCGAGACGGCCGCTTCGCCGGCGGTGAGACGGCCGCCGAGGTCACGGTCGACGCCTCGGGCTGCGTCGTCGTGCCGGGCTTCGTCGACTGCCACACGCACCTCCCGTTCTTCGGCTGGAGGGCCGACGAGGACGCGGCCCGGCTGTCGGGCGTCAGGTACGAGACGCTCCACGGGCGCGAGGGCGGGATCTTCCGCTCGGCGCGGCTCCTGGGGGAGGCCTCCGACGACGAGGTGCTGGGCTTCTCGGGCGAGCTCGCGGGGGAGATGCTCGCCTCCGGTACGACGACGTTCGAGACGAAGTCCGGCTACGGCCTGTCGGTCGAGGCCGAGCTCCGCCAGCTCGGGCTCGCCCGGGCGCTTGCCGGCCGGGTCCCCCAGAAGGTCGTCACGACCTGCCTCGCCGCCCATGCCGTCCCGAAGGGGCGGTCCGAGGGCGAGTGGATCGGGATCGCCGCCGGCCAGCTCCTGCCCGAGGCGGCGGCCGGGGGCCTCGCGACCGCATGCGACCTGTACGTCGAGACGATCGCGTTCGCCCTCGAGCACGCGGCCCGCCTCCACGAGACGGCCCGGGGCCTCGGGATGCGGATGCGGGTCCACGCAGACCAGCTCTCCGACGGTCAGACGGCAGCGTTCGCAGCGCGCTGGGGGTTCGACACCGCCGACCACCTCAACCACTCGGCCCCCGACGCGGTCGGGGACCTCGCGCAATCCGAGACCGTCGCGGTCTTGCTGCCGGGGGCGACGTTCACGCTGAGGCAGTCGAAGAAGCCGCCGGCGCGCGACCTCCTGTCACGCGGGGCGATCGTGGCGCTCGGCAGCGACCTCAACCCCGGGACCTCGCCGGTGCGGTCGATGCCGTTCGTGATCGCGCTCGCGTGCCGGGTGTACGGGTTCCGCCCCGCCGAGGCCCTCGCCGCCGCGACCGTGAACGCGGCGGCCGCGCTCGGCCTCGAAGACGAAGTCGGTCGCCTTGCTCCGGGCTACCGGGCCGACGCGGTCGTCCTGGACGTCCCGAGCCTGGACCACCTCGCCTACAGGCCCGACCGGAACCCGGTCGCGGCGGTCGTCTGTGGCGGAGAAGTGGTCCACGTGGCCGACGGCTTCGAGGGGCGGGTAAAGAAGGGATGATGTGGCGGTGCAGCGAGTGAGACTCGCCCTCCTGGCCCTGTGCTGGGTGGGCGTCGTGGTCGCGGGGGTCTACGTAGCGGAGCCGGCGTCGTCGCAGGACGACCGGCCGAACGTGCTCGTCATCGTCACGGACGACGAGCGCGAGCGCGACCAGATGCTGGTCATGCCGGAGACGCTCGAGATCTTCGGGCGCGGCGGGACCCAGTTCACCCACGCCTTCGCCTCCACGCCCCAGTGCTGCCCGTCGCGCGCCTCGATCATGACCGGGCGCTACGCCCACAACCACGGCGTCCGGCGCAACCAGGACGGGCCGAAGATGAACCAGATGGTGACGATGCAGCGCTACCTCCACGAGCGCGCCGGCTACAAGACCGCGCTCGTGGGGCGGTTCCTCAACTCGTGGGACGTGACCCAGAGCCCGAGGTTCTTCGACCGGTGGGCGCTGTTCCGGGCCGGGTACTACAACAACGAGTTCAACGTGAACGGCGAGATGGTCGAGGTCCAGGAGTACGCGACCGACTACATCGGCAAGCAGAGCATGGAGTTCCTCGAGGAGTTCGACGCCGAGGACGACGCGGCCCCCTGGCTCATGTACGTGACCGTCAGCGCGCCCCACTTCCCGTTCTTCTCGTCGGACGAGTACGCGGAGGCGCCGGTGCCGTCGTGGCCCGACAACCCGGCGATCACCGAGGACAGGCTCGGCGACAAGCCGGGCTTCGTCCACAACGTCGGGTTCTCGGCGGAGCAGGGCGAGGCGATCTACCACAAGCAGCTGCGCACTCTGATGTCGGCGGACGACATGGTCGGCTCGCTGTTCGACAAGCTCGAAGAGCTCGACGAGGACCAGGAGACGCTCGCGTTCTTCATCTCCGACAACGGGATGATGCTCGGCGAGCACGGCCTCTACGCGAAGAGGCTCCCGTACACCGAGTCGATCCAGGTCCCGTTCTTCGTGCGGTGGCCGGGCCGCGTCGAGGCAGGCGGGGTCGACGACCGTCTCGTCGGCAACATCGACATCGCGCCGTCCGTCCTCGACGTCGCGGGGCTTCTGCCGGAGGTGCAGACCGAGGTCGACGGACGCTCGCTGTTCGGCCCCCTCGAACGCTCGCGGATGCTGACGGAGCAGTGGGGGAGCTGGTCTGCGAACCGCCCCACGTGGGCGTCGATCCGGACGCACGACTACCAGTACATCCAGTACTACTTCAAGGACGGGCGAACCCGTTACCGCGAGTTCTACGACCTCGCCGCCGACCCGTGGCAGACGAGCAACCTCCTCGGCGACGCGAACCCGGACAACGACCCGAGCCCCTTCGTGCTGAAGCAGCTCGAGACGCAGCTCGAAACGGACAGGGCATGCGCAGGACTCACGTGTCCGTGAGGGGGTGGCGCCGGCGCGTGGCCGTCGTGTGCGTCGTCGCGGCGGCGTGCTCGACCGCGTCGCAGGCGACCGGCGACTTCCCCGGCGGCACCTCGGGGACCGCCCTCGCGCCCACGGCGACCGAGCCCCCCATAGCGCTGCGCGACCGGCCCGCCTGGCTCGAGTCCGCATGCTCCTTGCCGCTGGAGCATCTGCAGAGGATCAAGCGCGGCTATTACCGGGGACGTTCGCCCGACGTGTTCCTGGTCCCGCGCCAGCCGCACTTCTTCGGCCGCTTCTTCAGCACCACGCACTCGGGGCCGTGGGAGTACGTGCAGGAGGTCCCGCTGATCTTCTACGGGCCGGGGTTCGTCGAAGCGCAGGGGACCCTCGACCTGAGGCGCAAGATCACGCTCGCCGACCTCGCGCCGACGATGGCGCGCCTGCTGCGCATGGGATGGGAGAAGGGGCGCGCGGGACGGGCGATCAAGGAGGCGCTGCTCCCCGACGCGCAGCGCCCGCGTTCGCCCAAGCTGATCGTCCAGATCGTGTGGGACGGCGGCGGATGGAACGTGCTGAACCGGTGGCCGCGTGCGTGGCCGCACCTCGCGTCGTTGATCGAGGGCGGCACGTCGGTCGCGGGCGCGATGGTCGGGTCGTCGCCTTCGGTGACGCCGGCGATCCACTCCACGATGGGGACCGGCGAGTTCCCGCGCCGTCACGGCGTCGTCGACATCTACATGCGCAACGCGAAGGGCGAGGTCAAGGGGGCGCTCAACGGCCAGCCCCCGCACGAGCTCGAGCTCACGACGGTCGGTGACCTCTTCGACCGCCGCAACGGCAACCGGCCGAAGGTCGGCGCGCTCACCTATCGCTACTTCCACCTCGGGATGATGGGACACGGTGCGATGCTGCCGGGTGCCGACAGGGACGTCGTGGCGATCGCCGCGCGCGAGGCTGGCGACCGCGTGACCGGGCCGGGCCGCTTGATCACGAACCCCGACCTCTACAAGCTCCCGTACTACCTCGACGACGTGCCCGGCTGGGAGGAGGACGTCCGGTCGGTCGACGTCGAGGACGGCAAGCTCGACGGGAAGTGGATGCGCCACGCCGACCTGACCGACCCGACGACGGTCCGCCACAGCCCGGTGTGGACGCTGTACCAGACGCGCCTGATCAAGGAGCTTTTGGCGCGCGAGGACTTCGGCGCGAACCGCGTCCCGGACCTCTTCTTCACGAACTTCAAGCAGATCGACGACGTCGGCCACGACTACAACATGGTCGAGCCGCAGATGCGTGAGATCCTCGAGTACTCCGACGCGGCCCTCGAGGACCTGACGAAGTGGCTCGACCGCAAGGTCGGCGAGGAGCAGTGGGTGATGGTGTTCACGGCCGACCACGGCCAGCAGCCGAGCGCCCAGGCCCTCGATGCGTGGCCCATCGGCATCACGCCGCTGCAGAAGGACATCGCCCGTCGCTTCGGCGTCTCGTACGAGCGGCTGTTCGAGGGCGAGCGCCCGGTCGGCGTGTGGGTCGACCGCGACGTGCAGCGGGCCGAGGACATCACGCTCGCGGAGATCTCGGAGTTCGTGCTCGGCTATCGCATCGGCGACAACATGGAGACGACCGAGGGCGTGCCGGAGCAGTACTTCGAGCGGCGCCGCGAGAGGCTCTTCGACGCCGCCTTCCCGGCGAAGAAGATGGGGAAGGTCTGGGACTGCGCGGTGGCCCGCAACGGAGGCGCCGCCTAGGAGGAAC
>DASQDO010000354.1:0-9813 GCA_035634135.1 Actinomycetota bacterium | reverse complement strand
CGGTTCGGAAACCCGTACATCGCGGCCGAGCGCGGCTACATCGACGACGTCATCGAGCCGCAGGACACCAGGCGACGGTTGGTGCAGTCGCTCGAGATGCTGCGCTCGAAGCGCGAGACGATCCCCCAGCGCAAGCACGGCAACGTCCCGCTGTGAGCTCGATGTACCGCCCCCCCCGTCGCGAGCGCCGCTTCGAGATCGTCTCGATCGACGGCAACGCGACCGAGCCCGAGCGCCGGGCGATCGAGGCCGCGCTGGATCACTCCCTCGAGGCCGAGCGGGCATCGAGGGAGCCGTCGCTGTGGTTGCGGTCGGGCCGCGCGCAGGGCCGTCGTCTGGGCATGTACGACTACAGGGACCGCTTCGCCCACGAAGACGCGTGGCGGCTGTCGCTGCGGATGCCGTCCGGGGGCCGCGAGTACCCCGGCCTCAACGGCCGGGGCGACGCGAAGTAGCTAGCCCTTAGGGGCAGGTGTCCTGGATCCGGTAGGTGCCGTCCGGGTACCAGGCCTGGATCACGTAGCAGATGTCGTGCAGCGCGCCCATGATCGTGACCGAGCCCGCAACGACCGCAACCGGGCCGGTGGTGCGGTCGGAGATCGTCGCCACCGTCTCGCCCCAGCGCACGAGGCCGCACGTCAGACGCACCTCGGTGGCGCCCGGGACGGCCGCCGTGCCCGTCATGTAATGGGTCTCGTGGTACTCGGTGACCCTCATCGAGAACGCCGACTGGCACGTCGGGAGCGCGGCCTCGGGCTTGACCTCGACGGCGCCGGCGGGAACGGCGGTTGCGACGACGGCCGCGAGGGCGAACGGGACGATCAGGCGAGAGCGCAGCACTGGGCTCCTCCTCTGGATCCGGGAAACGGTCCCGCCAGGCTTCGATCCCGGCCCCCCGATACCTCCTAGCCGGACATCGTCAGGCCACCGCTCAGGCTCAGCGTCTGACCCGTCGTGAAAGCTGCTTCGTCCGACAGGAAGTAGGCGACGGCCTCGGCTACCTCGGCCGGCTGCACCAGGCGCTTCAGGGGCGTCGCCGCCATCAGCTTCTGGAACATCTTCTCGCCCATCTCGTTCTGCCGGATCGCAGCGGTCATCGGCGTGTCGGCCGGGCCCGGGCAGACCGAGTTCACCGTGATCCCGTGCCGGGCGAGCTCCCGCGCCATCGACTTCCCGAACGCGATCACGCCCCCCTTTGCCGCCGAGTACACCGCTTCGCCGGACGACCCCACCCGGCCCGCATCCGAGGCGACGTTCACGATCCGTCCGTAACCGCTCTGCGCGGCCCTCTCGATAAGCACCGGCGCGGCCGCGTAGATGCAGTTCAGGACCCCCTCGAGGTTCACCGCGATCAACGACCGCCACATCCCCGGGTCGGTCTGGAGGAAGAACCCCGGCAGGTCGAACCCCGCGTTGTTCACGAGGGCGTCGATCCCCCCGGCCCTCTTGACCACGGCCGAGACGGCGGACCGGACCGAGTCGAGGTCGGCGACGTCGCACTCGACCGCGAACGCCTCGCCGCCGAGACGCTCGGCCGCCTCCTTGCCGCGGGCGGGGTCGATCTCGGCGATCGCGACGGTCGCGCCGCCGGCTGCGACCCGCTCGGCGATGGCGAGGCCGAGCCCCGACCCGCCCCCCGTTACGACGACGACTCGCTCGGTCACCTAGTACCTACCTCTCGAGAGCTCTGGTACGTCTGGTACGTCTGGTACGTGTGGTTGGAAACCCAACCCCACCAACCTTGCCAACCACACGAACCAGGGCTACTGGGAGTAGTCGTAGAAGCCGCGGCCCGCCTTCCGGCCGAGGTACCCGGCGCGAACCATGTGCTCGAGCAGGGGGGCCGGGGCGTGCCGGCGCTCCCGGAACTCTTCGTGCAGCGAGTTCAGGATCGCGTTCGTCACGTCGAGGCCGACGATGTCCATCAGCTCGAACGGCCCCATCGGGTGTCCGCAGCCGAGCTTCATCGCGATGTCGATGTCCTGCGGCGTCCCGTAGCCCTCCTCGTGCATGCGCACGGCGTCGTTCAGGTAGGGGAACAGAAGGAAGTTCACGATGAAGCCGGCCCGGTCGCGGCATCGCACCGGCCGCTTGCCGAGCGAGCGTGCCCACGCGACCGCCCGCTTCTCGGCCTCGCCCGAGGTGGCGACGGTGCGCATGACCTCGACGAGCTTCATCACGGGGGCCGGGTTGAAGAAGTGGAGGCCGACGACCCGGTCGGGCCGGGCCGTGGCGGCGGCCAGGTCGACGACCGAGAGCGACGACGTCGTGGTGGCGAGGATCGCCTCGGGCTTGGTGGCCGCGTCGAGCTCGCGGAAGATCGCGTCCTTGACCGGCAGGTCCTCGGCTACGGACTCGACCACGAGGTCGACCTCGGCGAGGTCGGAGAACTCGAGCGTCGTCGTGATGCGGCCGAGGACGTCGTCGGCGGCGGCTTGGTCGAGCTTGCCCTTGCTGACGGCGCGGTCGAGGCTCTTCGCCACGGCGGCCTTGGCGCGCTTGATCGCCGCCTCGCTGCGGCCGCGCAGGATGACCTCGTTGCCGGCCTTGGCGGCGACCTCCGCTATCCCGGAAGCCATCAGGCCGGTCCCGACGATGCCGACCGTCGTGACGTCGGACGTCGCGACCCCGGCTTCGTCCGGTATCCCGTCGACGACCTTGCTCGACTCGGGCGACGCGTACTTGTAGAAGCCGCGGCCGGTCTTGCGGCCGAGGTAGCCCGCGGCGACGTACTGCTTCAGGAGGGGGGCCGGGGCGTCCTGGTCGTCGCGGAACTGGCGCCACAGGGCCTCGCAGATCTCGTAGCCGGAGTCCATCCCGATGAGGTCGAGCAGCGCGAGGGGGCCCATCGGGTGGCCGCAGCCGAGCTGCATCGCCGCGTCGATGTCCTCGCGCGACGCGTAGCCCTGGTCGAACATGCGGACGGCCGAGTTGAGGTACGGGAACAGCAGCAGGTTGGCGATGAACCCGGCGCGGTCGCGGCACGGCACCGGTGTCTTGCCGAGGCCCTCGGCGAACTCGCGGGCCGCGGCCAGCGAGTCCTCCTCCGTCGCGACGGTGTGGACGAGCTCGACGAGCTTCATCACCTGCGCCGGGTTGAAGAAGTGGAAGCCGATGACCTTCGACGGACGCCTCGTCGCTACCGCCATGTCGATCACCGGGAGCGAAGACGTGTTGGTCGCGAGGAGCGCGTCGGGGCCGAGGATCTCGTCGAGCTCGGCGAAGACCTTCTTCTTGAGGTCGAGGTGCTCGGGCACCGCCTCGAACACGACGTCGCAATCCGCCAGGTCCCCGTTGTTCGTCGACGACGAGATGCGGGACAGGATCGAGTCGGCCTCGGCCTGGTCCATCTTGCCGCGCTCGACGCCGCGGCGGAGGCTGCGGGCGATCCGGTCGCGGCCCGCCTCGACGGCCTCCTGCGTGATCTCGGTGAAGACGACCTCGTAGCCGGCGCGGGCGCAGACCTCGCAGATGCCGGAACCCATGGTCCCGCAGCCGACGACGCCCACCTTCTTGATCTGGAGACTCATAGGGAGCGAGCCTAAACTGCGCTCATGGAGCGACGCGAGCGCCAGAGACCTTGGATCTTCCGGACCTACGCCGGCTACGCGAGCCCCGACGCGACCAACGAGCGGTTCAAGTCGAACCTCGCCAAGGGCCAGACCGGGCTCTCGGTCGCGTTCGACCTCCCGACCCAGACCGGCTACGACTCCGACCACCCGATGGCGAGGGGCGAGGTCGGAAAGGTCGGCGTCCCGATCTCGCACCTCGGCGACATGAAGACGGTCTTCGACGGCATACCTCTCGCCGAGATGAACACCTCTATGACGATCAACGCGCCGGCGGTGTGGCTGCTCGCGCTGTACGTCGCGACCGCCGACGACCAGGGGGCCGGGCGCGGGTCGCTGGCCGGGACGACGCAGAACGACGTCCTGAAGGAGTACCTCTCGCGCGGGACGCACATCTTCCCGCCCGACGCTTCGATCCGGCTGACCGCGGACCTGATCACGTGGACGCTTCACGAGATCCCGAAGTGGAACCCGATCAACGTGTGCTCGTACCACCTCCAGGAGGCGGGGGCCGGGCCGGTGCTCGAGGTCGCCTTCGCGCTCGCGAACGCCGTCGCCGTGCTCGACGCGGTGCGGGCGACCGGCTCGGTGAGCGACGAGGACTTCCCGCGGCTCGTCGGGCGCATCTCGTTCTTCTGCAACGCCGGCATCCGCTTCGTCGAGGAGACGTGCAAGATGCGCGCGTTCGGCCGGATGTGGGGCCGCATCGCCGAGCAGCGATACGGCGTGGAGGAAGAGCGCTACCGCCGGTTCCGCTACGGCGTGCAGGTGAACTCGCTCGGGCTCACCGCGGCGCAGCCGGAGAACAACGTGTATCGGATCCTGCTCGAGATGCTCTCTGTGACCCAGTCGAAGGACGCCCGGGCACGAGCCGTCCAGCTGCCGGCGTGGAACGAAGCCCTCGGGCTCCCGCGGGCGTGGGACCAGCAGTGGTCGCTGCGCGCGCAGCAGATCCTGGCGCTCGAGACCGACCTCCTCGAATACGACGACCTGTTCGCCGGGTCGCACGTGGTCGAGTCGCTCACCGACGAGATCGAGGCCGGAGCGACCGAGGAGCTCGAGCGGATCCTCGACGCCGGCGGCTCGGTCGAGGCCCTCGGCTACATGAAGGAGCGGCTGGTCGCGGCCCATGCCGAGCGGAGGCGCGCGATCGAGAGCGGCGAGGAGACCGTGGTCGGCGTCAACGCGTACACGGAGACGGAGCCGTCGCCGCTCGTCGAGGGGCTCGACGTGATGGCGTTCGAGAAGGTCGACCCCGCGGCCGAGGCCGCTCAGGTCGAGCGCCTGCAGGAGTGGAGGGAACGCCGGGACGCCGGAGACGTCCGGGGCGCGCTCGACGCGCTGCGGCGGGCCGCGGAGAACGGTGACAACCTCCTGCCCCCGTCGATCGAGGCCGCGCACGCCGGCGTGACGACCGGCGAGTGGGCAGACGCCCTGCGCGACGTCTTCGGCGAGTACCGCGCCCCGACCGGCGTGACCGCGAACGTCACCGCGGGCGCCACCGGGATCGAACGAGCGCAGCGAGCCGTAGCCGAGGCGGTGGCACGCACCGGAGCGGCGAAGCTCCGCATGCTCGTGGCGAAGCCGGGGCTCGACGGCCACTCGAACGCCGCCGAGCAGGTCGCCGTGCGGGCCCGGGACGCGGGGTTCGAGGTCGTCTACCAGGGGATCAGGCTGAGCCCCGAGCAGATCGCGCGCGCCGCCGCCGAGGAGGACGTCGACGTCGTCGCGATCTCGATCCTGTCGGGGGCGCACAACCTGCTAGTGCCCGACGTGATCGACCGGCTGAGGGCCGAGGGCGTCGACCCGCTGGCCGTCCCGGTGATCGTCGGCGGGGTCATCCCCGACGACGACGCGGCGAAGCTCGCCGAGCTCGGGGTCGCCCGCGTCTATACGCCGCGCGACCACGACATGACGCGGATGATCGCCGAGATCGCGGACCTCATCCCGGCCCGCTCCTGACGAACATGAGGATCCTGTTCCTCGGCGGCGGCCGCCCGGCCGAGGAGCTCCTCGGGGCCGCAGCCGCGGACGCGAGCGTCGAGACCACGACCGGGCTCGGCGAGACCCTGCGGCGGCTCGACGAGGCCGAGTACGACGTCGTCGTGGTGGACCTGACCAGCCGGGGCCGCCTCGGCGGGACCGCCGAACGAGACGGCTCGATCGACGACCCCGTCCCGGCGATCGGCGGCGCGGCCCCCAGGACCCCGGTCGTCGTCCTCACCGGCGCCGGCGACGAGGCCGAAGGGCTGCGGGCGGTCAGGGCCGGGGCGCAGGACGACGTCGCGCTCGACGCCCCCCCGGAAGGGCAGCTCGCCCGGAGGCTCCGCTACGCGATCGAGCGCAAGAGGCGCGAGCAGGCGCTCGCCCGCCACGCGCACTACGACCCGCTGACGGACCTAGCGAACCGCGCGCTGTTCCGCGAGCGGCTCGCCCAGGCCCTCGCCCGCGCCGACCGCACGGGGAAGGTCGTGGCGGTGCTGTGGCTCGACCTCGACGGGTTCAAGGAGGCGACGGCCGGCTGGGGCCGCGAGGGGTCCGACGAGCTGATCCGTCAAGCCGGCGTCCGGCTGCACCGCTCGGTCCGCCAGGTCGACACCGTCGGGCGGCCCGCGGGCGACGAGTTCACGATCCTGCTCGAAGGGCTCGGGGGCCCGGAGGAGGCCGAGGTAGTGGCCCGCAAGGTCGCGACGGCCCTGAAGGAGCCGCTCCTCAAGGACCCCGAGACGACGCTCTCGGGGACGATCGGCATCGCCTGGTATCCGCAGAGCCCGGCCGGCGAGGTCCTCCAGCACGCATTCGAGGCGCTGCGTACGGCGAAGCGGACGGCGAAGGGGAGCTTCCGCTTCCACGAGTGACGAGAGGGATTCCCGGTCCGCGGTCGAACCTAGAGCACGACAACCAACGAACTAGACCGACGGAGGGGATCCCAGTGCGGAGAATCGTGTGCCTAGCGGCCGCCTTGCTGATGGCGGTAGCCGGCGTTGCCCAGGCGGCGCCCGAGGGGGCCGCGGACCTCGGACCGTCGGCCGGCGGCATCTCGTCGGACAACGTCGAGTTCATCTCGAACATCCCGATCTCCGTCGACGGGGTCGGGGGCCGTGTGATCGGCAACTACTTCTACACGAACGACCAGAACAAGGTCATGATCTTCGACATCTCGGACCCGCTGAACCCCGAGATGACCGGGTTCGTCCCGATGCCGCAGGAAGTCCTGTACTCGCGTGAGGACCTCGACGGGAACGGCGACATCCTCGTCGTGCCCAACACGGTCATCCCGAACGAGCAGGAGCGGGAGGCCGGCAAGCTCATCGGCGCCACCTACATCATCGACGTCGAGGACAAGACGAACCCGACGATCCTCGCCGAGCTGCCCGGCTCCGCCCAGCACACGATGAGCTGCATCCTCAAGTGCAAGTGGGCGTACGGCTCGGACGGCAACATCATCGACCTGCGCGACCCGGCGAAGCCCAAGCTCATCGAGAAGAAGTGGGGCGAGGGCCTTCCCGCCCAGAGCGGTCACGACGTCACCGAGGTCTCGAACGGCCGTGTGCTCACGTCGACCCAGCCGATGATGCTCCTCGACGTCCGCAAGCCGACGGCGCCGAAGCTGCTCGCCTCGGGCATGAACCTCGACGGCCGCTTCGTGCACTCGAACGTCTGGCCGCAGGGCGGCAAGGACAAGTTCTTCCTCGCCGGCGGCGAGACCAACAACCAGGTCCGCTGCAACGAGCGCAACGGCGCTTTCATGACGTGGGACGCGTCGAAGTGGAAGAAGACCAAGACGTTCACGATGATCGACGAGTACCGCATGGTGAACGGCACGTACGTCGACGGGTCGCCTGCGGTCAACGCAGTCGGCTGCTCGTCGCACTGGCTCGAGGCGCACCCCACCTTCAAGGACGGCGGGGTCGTCGCGGCAGCGTTCTTCGAGCACGGCACGCGCTTCCTCGACATCTCGTCGAAGGGTCAGATCGAGGAGATCGGCTGGTTCATGCCGCACGGCGGCTCGACCGGTGCGTCGTACTGGATCACCGACGAGATCGTCTACTCCGTCGACTACACCCGGGGCATCGACATCCTCCGCTTCACCGACAAGTAGCAGGACCGCCCCCGGGCGCGGAGAACCCAGAGCTCAACGACAACTTCCAACCAGGAGCCAACGACAATGCGCAAGCTCGGTAGCACCCTCATCGCAGGAGCGTTCCTGTTCGGCCTGATCGGCAACGCCTACGCGGGCAAGCCCGTGACGGTGTTCGAGGACCCGGCGAACGACGCGGGCAACACCGAGCAGGGCGTAGCCCTCCCGCCGGCGACGGCGGCAGGCCTCGACCTGATCAGCGGTCAGGTCGCCAAGTCCGGTGCCGACCTCGAGTTCACGGTCACGAACGCCGCGGGCCTCCCGCAGGCCGGCAGCGCCCCCGAGGGCTTCCGTCTCCTGTGGCACATCAACTCGGGTGGCGAGGAGTTCCGCTTCACGGTCAAGAGCCTCGACGTCGGCAAGCCCGACGCGATCGCCCAGGAGGGCACCGACCGGATCGGCCAGGTCTACCAGGGCGTCGCCCGTCTCGAGACGTGTGCCGACCAGGCGCTCCCGGCGGTCCTGACGCTCGTCAACTGCAAGGGCGTCGAGTACTTCCAGGCGACGTTCGACCCGGCCGCTGCGACGGTCACGTGGAAGGTCCCCCTGGCGTCGATCAAGGCCAAGACCGGCACGCTCATCGCCGGTGGCACGACGGCCGCAGCTTCGTCGAACTGCCAGATCTGCTGGGTCCCCCACTACGCCGAGCGCTCGCTCACCCCGAGCACGATCATCGACAACGCGACGATGGTGACCAGCTACAAGGTCCCCAAGAAGTAAAGCCACACCCTTCCGGTATCTTCCTCAGGAGCCCCTTCGGGGGCTCCTGATTTTTTCCGGCGGGAGGGGCGCGTGGCTTTCAAGATCGGCGTGGGCCTGTTCACGGGGCAGATCCCGCGCGGCTCGGACAGGTCGTTCCACACGGACTACCGCGACGCGATCGACCTCGTGCAGCTCGCCGAGGAAGAGGGCTTCGACTCGGCGTGGGTGTCCGAGCACCACGGGTCCGAGGACGGCTACCTCCCGTCGCTGCTGCCGCTGCTCGCCGCGTTCGCCGCGCGCACGTCGCGCATCGAGCTCGGCACCGGCGTCGTGCTCGCCCCGTTCCACGACCCGCTGCGGCTGGCGGAGGACTTCGCCGTCGTCGACCAGATCTCCGGTGGCCGCGTCGTGTGCGGGCTCGGGATCGGCTGGCGGGAGGAGGAGTTCCGCGCCTTCGGCATCGACGTGTCGACGCGGGTCCGCAGGCTCGTCGAGATCGTCGAGATCCTGCGCCGCGCCTGGACCGGCGAGCGCTTCGACTACGACGGCCGTCACTACTCGTACGAAGGGGTCGCCGTCACCCCGGCCCCCGCGGGCGTCCCCCCGATCTACGTCGGAGGGTTCGCCGACACCGCTATCCGGAGGGCCGGGCGCATCGGCGACGGCTACATCTCGTCCCGGGCGCAGCCGGACCGCGTCGCGGAGGCGTTCGAGATGGCCGCGGCCGCCCGGAGCAAGGCGGGGCGGGAGGGGAAGCCGCTGGCGGCGTTGCTCCAGAACGCGTTCGTCACGAGCGACCCCGCGCGCGACTGGCCTCTCGTCGCCGCGGGCATCGGGCACCAGCTCGGCGTCTACGCGGGGTGGCGAGCCGGGACGGACGTGCCGGGGACGCCCCTCGAGGTCGTCCCGCCGGACGAAGGCACGATCCGCCGCACGACTGCGTTCGGGACCCCCGACGAGGTCTGCGCGTACCTCGAGCCGCTGGTGCGGGTGCTCGCCCCTCATCCCGACTCGCACCTGATCCTGCGGTTCCACTACCCCGGGATGGACGCGGCCCCCGCCGCGGAGTCGATCCGTCTGTTCGCGCGCGAGGTCGCCCCGCGCTTGCGCGCCGCGGCGGCCTGACGATGAACAAGGCCGGGCTCGGCGCGACGCTCGCGTTCCTCACCGGGGTCGCCGGGATCTTCCTGTGGGTCTCGATGCTCGCCGGGCCTTTCCGTCTCGCAAGTGGCTTGCTCGACGCGCGCGACCACCTCCAGAGGGCCGAGCGCGCGCTCTCGAACGCGTCGACGAAGGCCGCGCGCTACGAGACGCTGGCCGCGGTCGCCGCGACCGAGCGGGCCCGCACCGGACTCGATTCGAAGAGCCCGCTGCGGTCCCTGGCGGAGAAGGCGCCCGTCG
>DASQDO010000353.1:0-3529 GCA_035634135.1 Actinomycetota bacterium | reverse complement strand
CGGTCGGCTCCGAGCGCGGTATCGGTTCGAACGGCTCCGGCGTCCACTTGCCCCGCAGGAAGGCGATCGCCTGCACGAGCCTCGGCACGGCGACGACCTGGAGATCGTCGACCAGAGCTGCCTCGGCCGCGTTCGCAGCCGGGCACACGATCCCCCTACATCCTTTCTTCCGCGCGGCGAGGGCCGCCGGAAGCGCGCCGCGAACCGGGCGCAGCGTGCCGTCGAGGCTGAGCTCGCCGAGGAAGACCCACCCCTCCACCTGGTCGGGCGCCAGGCGCTTGTCGGCGGCGAGGATGCCTATCGCTATCGCCAGGTCGAAGTGCGTTCCTTCTTTGCGCAGGGAGGCCGGGGCTAGGTTCGCCACCGTCCGGCAGGGGGGCCAGCGTTGTTCGCTCGACAGCAGCGCCGAGCGGGTTCGTTGCTCGGCCTCGCGGACGGATTTCGCCGGGAGCCCGACTACCGTGAAGTTCGGGACGCCCTGGGTCGTGTGGACCTCGACCTCGACCAGGTGGGCGTCCGCGCCTATGAGCGCGACGGACAGTGTCTTCGCCAGCACGCGAAACCTCGCTCTCCCCGGGTTCGCGGCCCGATTACAAGCTAGCTGCCCCCTGTGACAAGAACTTCAGGAGAGGAGGTCCAGAAGCTCCTCCAGGACGGGGCCGGGGTCCTCCAGGATCTCTTCGAGCTGCGTATCCAGATCGTCTCGGCTGACGGACGACAGGACCCATCCGAGGGGGGCCTCGACCCCTAGCCGGACCGTCGGCGCCAGATAGACGAACCGGGGCTCGCCACCGGCGTCGGTCATCTCCCACACGCTCTCCTGCTCGAGCATCGTCTGCGTCAGGACCTTCTGCTGGAAGCCCTCGAGCGGGACGAGGAGCTCCATCGGGCTCCCCGGCGGGACCTTCTTCGCGGTCGCCCGGTAGTGGTTGTCGACGAGGACGAACCACGGCTCCACCGGGTTCGCCGGATTGCTTTCGTTGTGGTCGGCGACCTCCTCGTCGAGCGCGGCCCACAGCTGCAACGACGTGAGCAGGCCGCTGTTCTCGTAGTAGCCGCCGTCGACCACGTTGCTCGAGATCGTCTCCTTCCCGCTCCCGGTCTCGACGCAGCGCTCGATGACGCCCGAGGGGCTGACGAACGGGAACCGGGCGGAGAGCAGCGCGGCGGTGGTCGTCGGGACGTCGACTCCGCCCCCGCAAGCGTCGGAGCCGCGGGCGCGTAGCCCGACGAACGGGTCGATCGTCCCGGTCTCGGGACCGGCCACGGGGTTGCCCGGCGAGGGGACGCCCTGGCAGTCGGGGCCCGTGCTGGCGGGGAGGCCCGCGACGTTCCCGGTCACCACCCGGCATGCGTCGGTGACCGAGCTGCCGTTCAGCATCACGAGCGGCACGAACGCGAGCCCACCGCCGTCACCGGCTTCGCTCCACCGAGTCGGGTCGTCGTCGGAGCCGAAGATGCCGGACGCGTCGGCCCACCCGCGCTCCAACAGGGCGGCCCGGTCGTCCCACGCGTCCGCGATGCCGGTCAGAGGCTGCGGGACGTCGCGCAGCAGGAGGCCGGCCAGCGTCGCCGGAAGCGCGACGTCCTCGGACATCGCAGTGACCGCCGCGGTCGGAGACCTCTCGAGGCCGCGGGCCGTCACCCACGTCGCGGCTCCGACGCTTCCGCCGGAGACGCCGCTCACGGCGAACAGGTGCGTCGCCGCGCAGCGCCCCGGGACCAGCTTCTCGAGAACGGACACCGTCCAGTACGCCGCACGTATCCCGCCTCCCGGCGCAGCCACGAACACCATCGGGATCGGTTCGCCGGCCTGGGGCGCGCACTCTTCGGCGACGGCGCCGCGCCACGAGGAGAAGACCGTGTCGAGCTCCGGGTGCTGCGCGACGTGCGCCTGGGCCACGAGGCGCGCGTCGTGATACCCCGCGTCCTTGCCGAGTGAGCTCCCGACGAGGCCTACGACGAGCAGCAGAGTGAACCAAGGCGTGCGCGCGCCGAAGCCGACCTGCCGCGTGACGTCCCAGCGCGGCCTGGTACGAGAGAGCCAGATGAGGCCGCCGATCACGAGCGCCCACAGGCCGAAGCCTGCGCCGACGACACCGGTGGACCCCCAGCTCGCGCCCCAGTCGGGCGCGACGGCCAACCCGGCTGCAACGGCCACGACCGAGCCCACGACGACGCCGGTGACCACGAGATGGAGACGCCGGGACCGGCGGGCAACGAAGAGCACGGCCGCCTGCGTCGCTCCTCCGGCGACGGCCGATCCGAGGAAGCCCGCCGTGGCGGCGGCCCACCACGGCCAGCGCCCGTCGTCGATGCCGAGGACCCACGGGGGAAACGCCGCGCGGACCAGCCCGAGCGAACCTGCGACGGCGACGGCCCCCGCCAGGCCGCCGACCCAGAGGATCGACGCGTCGGTCCAGGTCGTCAGCGGCTTCTCCCGAGGAGGGGTCGGAGCCGCGGGCACAACGCCGGCCCAGCGCGCTATCGCGGCCGCGAGCCAAAGAGCGCCTACGACTACGACCGGCGCCGCCAGGCCTTTGTGCAGACCGCTGCCGCGCCACACCGATATCAGAGCGAACAAGCCCGACGCTCCGGCCGCGACCGCGAGCACGACACGGTCGGGGATGGTCGCGTCCTGGGCCGTCCGGCCCGCGGGGCTCGTCGCTGCGAGTCCGGCGACCGACACCGCCGCGAGGAACAGCATCCGCCCGAGCGTCGAGAGCGTCCAGAGCCCGAGACCCCCCTCGGCGAGGTGCTGCCTGATGACGTCGGGGATCTGGTCGAGCGGCCCGCCGGCCGGAAGGGCGACGAGGGCCACGAACAGCGTCACGAGGACGATGAGCGACGCGAGGGCCTGAGCGGGCGCCTGCACGCCCCCGCGCCGAGCCCGCGCGACCGGGCGGTGCCGGTCGCCCTCCGGGCGGTCGCGCAGGCGCTCGAACAGCGCGACGACGGCGACGACCGCGGCCGTGAGCAGGACAGCCCACTTCAGCAGCGCGAGGAACTGGATCGCGACCAGCCCCGGCGACCGCCCGACCGGGGTCGTCCCGCCGACGAGACGTCGCAGGACGAACAGCGTCACGACGTTCTCGACGACGTCGAGGGCGGCGTAGAGCCGGCCCGCCCGCCGCGCGAACTCCGGCTGCGCGCCGGACGCGCGCAGGGCCATCCAGACGACGACCCCCAGCGCGAGGGCGAAGATCACGTCGGCCCCGAAGTGCCATGCGAGCAGGCCCTCGACGACCTCTCGCTCGAGCCTCCATACCTCGATCGCGTCCTGCAGCTCGCCCGTGTCCCAGAAGACGAGGTGCGGGCCGGTGAAGACGCTCGCGTCGTAGGAGCGGCTTCCACTCGTCTGGATCTCGCCCAGGAGGAGCCCGAGGTCCTTCAGCATCACCGCGGACGCCGCGGCGAGGCCAACGATCGCCCAAGTCAGAATCCTGCGCCTGGTCATGTCCACCCCCCCACGCGGAACCGTGCGTTCACTCAACCCCGGGGTGCGGATGGAAGTCAAGGACCTAGCGGC
>DASQDO010000352.1:0-2454 GCA_035634135.1 Actinomycetota bacterium | reverse complement strand
TGGGAGGTCGTGCGCAGCGAGCCGATCCTGCGCGGGGCGGCCGACGCGCTCGGCCACACGCGGCGCGAGAGCTTCCAGGTCGGGCCGCTGCTCGCGCGGCACCTCGAGGTGACGGCGTGCCCGTTTCCCGCCACCGACCCGCAGGGGCTCGTGCTCGTCGTGCACGATGCGACTGAATCCGTGCGCTACCAGGAGCTACGCAAGGAGTTCGTCGCCAACGTCTCCCACGAGCTGCGCACCCCGCTGACCGCCATCAAAGGATTCGCCGAGACGCTCCGCGACGGCGCGATGACGGACCCCGTGCGGGGCCCCCAGTACCTCGGCACCATCGAGAAGCACGCCGACCAGCTCACCAACCTCGTCGCCGACCTGCTCGACCTGTCGCGCCTCGACAACCACCCGGGCCTCCCCGGCAGCGTCGCGATCGACGTCGGCGCCGTCGTCCGGCGGACCGTCGACCTGCTCCAGCCCGTCGCGGAGAAGAAGCGGCACACCCTCCGCGTCGACGTGCCGCCCGACCTCCCGCCGATCCAGGGCGACCCGGACTACCTCGAGCGCGCCGTCGCCAACCTGCTGGAGAACGCGATCAAGTACACGCCCGAGGGCGGGCACGTGAGCATCGCGGCGTCATTGGCGGCGGACGAGGACGTCGTGCGCGTCGAGGTGAGCGACGACGGCATCGGCATCCCCGCCGACGACCTGCCGCGAATCTTCGAGCGCTTCTACCGCGTCGACCGCTCCCGCTCGCGCGAGATGGGCGGCACGGGCCTCGGCCTGTCCATCGTCAAGCACGTCGCGCAGGCGCACGGCGGATCGATCGAGGTCGCCAGCGACGTGGGCAAGGGCTCCACGTTCACGCTGACCCTTCCGCTCACGCTGCCGCGGCCCTGACGTCGTGCGTTCCCCGCACGGGCTCGCTGCGGGTACCATGGGCCCCATGCGACACGTTTACACCGGGCGGGACGAGATGGACGCCCACTTCGTCAAGGGCCTGCTCGAGCAGGAGGGCATCGAGGCCGTCGTCGTCGGCGAGAACCTGGTCAGCGCCGTCGGCACCTTGCCGCTGTCCGCCCAATCCCTGCCCCACGTCTCCGTCCGCGACGAAGACGAAACGCGCGCCGCGGCCGTCGTCGAGGCTTACCGCCAGACGGACCGCGCGAATGCGGACGATGCGGTTGCCGACGCGCCCCGCGCCACCTGGAAGTGCGCCAACTGCGGGGAAGCCGTCGAAGAGCAGTTCACCGAGTGCTGGAAGTGCGGCCACGCCCGCCCCGCGTCGGCCTCGACGATCACCCCGGACGACGGACCGCACTGAAGGCGATGTGAACGCCAAGACGCCAAGCGCCCCAGTTAGGAAAGAGGAGGAGCAGACGAGCCACGAATAAACACGAATGCAGTTCCCTCTGATTCGTGTTCGCTCGTGGCAAACGTCTTCCGCCCTTCTCCTCCCTCCTGCCTTGGCACCTTGGCGTCTTGGCGTCACATCGTCTCCTGAATTGACTATCCCACCCCCGCGCTTACACTGCCGCGCCGCGGCTGACGTTCTGTTCAGTCCGGACGATTTCCTCACCGAGAAGGAGCGGCCCGAGCGCCTCCGCCGGGTCGGATCACACATGAGCGCGAGCATCGAATTCATCCAGGCGCGGCAGATCCTCGATTCCCGCGGCAACCCGACCGTCGAGGTCGACGTCGTCCTCGAAGACGGCACCCTCGGCCGGGCGGCCGTCCCGAGCGGCGCGAGCACCGGTGAGAACGAGGCCGTCGAGCTGCGCGACGACGACAAGAAGGTCTACCTCGGCAAGGGCGTGCTCAAGGCCGTCGAGAACGTGAACTCGAAGATCGCCCCCGAGCTGATCGGCCTCGACCCGCGCGACCAGGAGTCGATCGACCACCTGATGATCGAGCTCGACGGAACCCCCAACAAGGCCAAGCTCGGCGCCAACGCCACCCTCGCCGTCTCAATGGCCGTCGCCAAGGCGTCGGCCGAGCTGTGCAACCTCCCGCTCTACCGGTACCTCGGCGGCAACGGCGCCAAGACGCTGCCGGTGCCGATGCTCAACATCCTCAACGGCGGCAAGCACGCGGACAACACCGTCGACTTCCAGGAGTTCATGGTCCAGCCCTGGGGCTTCGAGACCTACGCCGAGGCGCTCCGCGCCGGCGTGGAGATCTACCACGCGCTCAAGGGCGTGCTGAAGAAGCAGAAGCTCTCCACCGCCGTCGGCGACGAGGGCGGCTTCGCGCCGGACCTCAAGAACAACGAGGACGCGCTCAAGATCATCGAGGAAGCCGTCGGCAAGGCCGGCTACCGGTGGGGCGAGCAGGTCTTCGTCGCCCTCGACCCCGCGATGTCCGAACTCTGGAACGAGGGCGAGAAGCTCGGCAAGAAGGGCTACTGCTTCTTCAAGAGCAACCCGAAGGAAGTCCTCTCGTCCGACGACGTGATCGGCATCT
>DASQDO010000351.1:0-17504 GCA_035634135.1 Actinomycetota bacterium | reverse complement strand
GCATCGCGGAGAGGCTCGCGCCGTCGGTGACGAACCTCGCGGTCTTCGGCAAGGTGCGAGGCGGCCGGCGCATGTCGGGCAACGGGAGCGGCGTCGTGATCACGTCGGACGGCTTCGTGCTCACGTCCGCGCACGTCGTCGGTCGCTCCGACGGGGGCAATGCGTCGTTCTCGGACGGGCGGGAGACGTCGTTCGAGATCGTGGGGTGCGACCCGCTGTCCGACCTCGCGGTCGTGCGCGCTCGCGGTGACGACTTCGAGCCGGCGGAGCTCGGAGACGCCGCTCGCTTGAAGGTCGGCCAGCTCGTGGTTGCGATCGGCAACCCGCTCGGCTTCGGCGGGACCGTGACCGCCGGTGTCGTCGGCGCGCTCGGACGGTCGTTCGTCACGCAGGCGAACGGCACTGCGCGCTTCGTCGAGAACGTGATCCAGACCGACGCGGCGCTTCATCCGGGGAACTCCGGAGGCGCGCTGGTCGAGTCGCGGGGCACCGTCGTCGGGATCAACACCGCGCTGGTCGGGCCGGGCATGGGGCAGGGCCTCGGGCTTGCGGTCCCGGTGAACGAGACGACGCTCAAGATCGTCTCCGCCCTGATGAAGGAAGGGCGCGTCCGGCGGGCTTGGTTCGGCGTTGCGGGAGGGACCCGGCCGCTGCCGCCGCGGCTCGCTCGCGAGGTCGGACGCGAGCGCGGGATCGAGGTCGTCCAGGTCGTGGCGGGAAGTCCCGCCGAGCAGGCCGGGCTGCGCCCCGAGGACATCATCCTGGAGGTTCACGGAACGCCCGTCGCGGGCATGGACGACCTGCAGCGGCTGATGGACGGCACGCTCGCCGGCACGACGGTCTCGCTCCTCGTATACCGAGACCGGCTGCTCGAGCTGTCGATCACGCCCGCGGAGCTGGCAGCGTGACTTCTTCCCGGAGGGAGCTTCGATGACTCACCACCCGAACCTCGGCGGCAACTTCACGATCGGCGGCGACCTTCCGGTGCACCGACTCGGCTTCGGCGCGATGCAGATCACCGGCCGCGGGATCTGGGGCGAGCCGAGTGGCGTCGACGGCGCGCGTGCGCTGCTGCGGCGGGTCGTCGAGTCGGGCGTGAACCTGATCGACACGGCCGACTCGTACGGGCCCGAGGTGAGCGAGCGACTGATCGGCGAGACGCTCCATCCGTATCCGGAAGACGTCGTCATCGCGACGAAGGGCGGGCTGCTGCGACCGGGGCCGGGGAGCTGGCAGCCGCACTGCACGCCGTCGCATCTTCGTTCGGCGTGTGAAGAGAGCCTGAAACGCCTGAAGGTCGAGCGGATCGACCTGTACCAGCTGCACACGGTCGACCGGAAGGTGCCGCTGGAGGAGTCGATCGGTGCGCTGAAGGAGCTGCAGGACGAGGGCAAGATCCGCCACGTCGGGGTGTCGAACTTCAGCGTCTCGGAGATCGAGAGGGCCCGGAAGATCGTGGAGATCGTGACGGTGCAGAACCTCTACAACCTGGGCGACCGTTCGTCGGAGGACGTGCTTTCGTACTGCGAGCGCGAGGGGATCGGTTTCATCCCGTGGTACCCGCTTGGCTCTGGCGATCTCTTGTCGTCCTCTTCGCTGACCGAGGTGGCGAAGATGCACGAATCGACCCCGGCCCAGATAGCGCTGGCGTGGCTACTCCACAAGTCGCCGGTGATGCTTCCGATCCCGGGGACGTCCTCGACCGAGCACTTCGAAGAGAACCTGGGGGCCGGTTCGATAGAGCTGAGCGCCGAAGAAATGAGCCGAATCGAGAAAGCGGGGGCCTAGGTCGGCTGAGGTAGGCGTAGGAGGCGGCGGCCCAGCTTCTGCCGAAGGTCCGCAGGTGTCATCTCCTCGAGGTCGGCCTCCCAAATCGTGATCGCCTCGACATCCCGGGCTATGAGCGCCCTGGCTTCGCGGAGACGTCTCTGAACCTGACCCTCATGCTGGGCCAAGTCTGACGGTCGCCGTGATGCTCCGATGACCAGGATCAGCAGCGGTTTGGCGGAGCGGCCCGTCGCGGCTGTGTACAGCTCGGTCAGCGAGGCCGTCCGCAAGAAGTAGTCCGCAACGTGAGTCGGGCCGCGCAGATACCTCACTTCGACGACGATGTCCTCGCTGCGCGCGTTGTGTGATTCGAGGACGGCGTCCAGTACAGAGATTCGATTCTTGTCCTGGGCCTTGACGTGAGGACGAACGTCGAACGAGTCACTCACCGCTTCGGTCAGTAGCGAGACCAGACGAGCTTCTACTTCGACGACCTTGCTTCTGAATGCGGCTGTCCTTTCCGTCACGGGTGCGTCCGCAGCGTGGGCAGGGGCCAGGTCCGGGCCCTCCTCGAGAGCTACTTCGGCGTCTACTTTGCGCTCTACCTCGCTGGCGGTGGCCTGGACCTGCGCAGCCGCCAAGTCCCGTTCGTGCTCCTCTCTCGTGTCGGCGATCCTCTGACGCTCCTTCCACTTCTTCAACCCGTGCAGGGTCAACGCAACCCCGATGCCGATCGACGGAAGGCTTATCCAGGGCCAGGCCTGAAGGAGGAACTCGGCGCGTTCCTGTTCCCGTTGCAGAACGCGCTGAGCAGTTGGTGTCAACGTCACCACGTCCGCCGCGGGGACTAACAGGAGATCGTTCTTGGTTGGAAGGAACCAAGGGAGTGCGATGCCGAGCACCACGAGCAAGATCCCCGCCGAGACCAGGAACTTGTAGAGATGGCCGTACTCGAAGTGCGCGAGCATCCGTCGAAGCTAAGCGTCGGGTCCCACCCCGCGCAAGAGCCCCTCTTCTAGAAAGCTCACCCCGCCGGGGCACGCTTCATTGCGCAAAAACGTACGGAAAGCGCATCTCCTTGCGCAATGGACGGCCGGGAACGCTAGGCCAGCAAAGCCCGGGCTATCACCATCCGCTGGATCTCGGACGTGCCCTCGAAGATCGTGTAGATCTTCGAGTCCCGGTACCATTTCTCTACCGGGAAGTCCTTTATGTAGCCGTAGCCCCCGAGGATCTGCACGGCCGTCTCCGTCACCTTCACGGCCGTCTCGCCCGCCAGCAGCTTGCTCATCGAGCCCTCGGCCTTCGTGAACGGCTGACCGCTCGCCGCCAGCCATGCCGCCTTGTGCACGAGCAGCCTCGACGCCTCGACGGCCGTCGCCATGTCGGCCAAATGGTTCTGGATCGACTGGTGCTGCGCGATCGGCACGCCGAACGCGACCCGGTCCTTCGCGTAGTCCCTCGCGAACTCGAGGGCCGCGCGCGCAATGCCGACCGCTTGGATCGCAACCGACGGACGCGTCACCTCGAACGTCCGGAGCGCCGCCGAGGAACGGCCGCTCGTCTCGCCGGCTCGGACCTTCGCCAGCTTCCCTTCGAGACGGTCGACCCCACCGAGGACCCGGTCCACCGGGATGCGGCAGTCCTCGAGGATCACCTCGGACGTGTCCGACGCGCGGATGCCGAGCTTCTTCTCCTTCTTCCCGGGCCGGATCCCGGGGTCGTCCTTCGTGATGATGAACGAGGCCTGGCCGCGGTGGCCGAGCTCGGGGTCGACCGTCGCCACGATGATGTAGATGTCCGCGTACTGGCCGTTCGTGATGAAGACCTTCGTGCCGTTCAGGACCCACTCGTCGCCGTCACGCACGGCCTTGGTCCGCAGCGACCGCACGTCCGACCCCGCCTGCGGCTCCGTCACGCCGAACGCGGCGATCTTCGGGTCTTCGGGCGTCCCGAACATCTTCGGCGCCCACTCGAACAGCTGCTCGGGTGTGCCGACCGAAGCCAGAGCCGACAGCGGCAGCCCCGTCCCGAAGATCGCGAGCCCGATCCCGGCACACCCCCAGAACACTTCCTCCATCAGCAACGGAAGCGTCAGCCCCGTCGGGTCCTGCTGGGCCTGCAGATAGATGTCGACGGAGTAGAGCCCCGCCTCGGCCGCCTTCTTGAGGACCGGCCAGGGGAACTCCTCGGTCTCGTCGTAGTGGGCGGCGACGGGCCGGATCTCCTTCTCGGCGAACTCGTGGGCCCACTTCTGCAGCTCCTGCTGCTCTTCGGTCAGCGTGAAGTCCATCCCATCCTCCGGGTGTGGTGAACTTGACTCTCCAGTCAAGTTAGAGATGGTGTCAGGATAGCCCACGGCGGAGCAATAAGGAGGTCCCGTGCCGGCAGCCAACCCCGAGAAGCAGGAAGTCATCTCCTACGAGCGGCTGTACCGCCTCTGGGAGCAGAACAACTGGTCGGCGACGGGGATCGACTTCACCGAGGACGCCGTCCACTGGCAGGAACGCCTCACCGAGAAGCAGCGCGAGGCCGCCCTGTGGAACTACGCGATGTTCCTCGTCGGCGAGGAGGCCGTAGCCCGGACGCTGACGCCGGTGCTCGACGCGGCCCCCGGCTTCCCCGAGAGCATCTTCCTCACCACCCAGATCGTCGACGAGGCCCGGCACCACGTCTTCTTCGACCGCTTCATGCGCGAGGTGGCAGGCATCGGGAGCGACACGAAGTCGACCCTGCAGGGAGTCGAACGACACCTCACATGGGGCTTCAAGCAGGTCTTCGACGAGCTCGACCGAATCACCGACTCGCTGCGCAAGAAGCCGAAGGACCGCGAGCTGCTGACGCAGACCGTCGCGCTGTACCACCTCGTCGTCGAGGGCCTCCTCGCGACGCCGGGACAGCACTTCATCCAGCGCTACGTCGACAAGCTCCAGATCCTGCCCGGCTTCCGCGAGGGGATCGACAACGTGTCGCGCGACGAATCGCGTCACGTCGCGTTCGGCGTGAAGCTGCTCGGCGAGCTCGTCCGCTCCTCCCGCGACTGCCGCGCCGCCGCGATCGAGCTGTTCGACCGCGTGCTCCCGTGGTCCGTCGGCGTCTTCATCCCGCCGAACCTCGACCGCGAGTACACCGAGTGCTTCGACTTCACGCTCGTCGAGATCTACTCGTTCGGGTTGCGCGGCTTCGAGACGAAGCTCCGGCGCGTCGGGATCGAGCCGGCCGAGTTGCGCGTGTTCTCGCGCGAGGACCGCAGCCAGTCCTACGAGGAGCGGTCGCGGCGCCTGTGGGTCCTGCTCGAGGACGGGATCATGGGCGACGACAGGCGCGAGCCGAAGGTGAGCGCCGAGGCGTTCGAGATCCTGTTCGAAGGGATGGCCCGCGCTCTCGACCTCGAGGTCGCGCGCTCGCTCGGCGGCCCGATCCAGTGGGACTTCAGCGACGCGGAGCCCTGGCACATCGTCGTCGCGAACGGTCACGCGGAGGCCAAGCCCGGGACGGCGGGTGAGCCGGCTCTCCGGCTCGAGACCTCGGCGGCCGACTTCGCCAAGATCGCGGTCGAGCGCGACGACCCGCGCTGGTCGCTGCTGAAGCGCAAGCTGAAGGTCCACGGATCGCTGTCCGCGAAGGCGAAGCTGCCTAAGCTGTTCACGTAGACGCAGACGGATAGTCTGCCGGGATGGACTTCGATCTCTCTCCCGAACAACACGAGTTCCAGCAGGTCGTCCGGGCCTTCGTCGAGGACGCCGTGCGGCCCAACGCCGAGCGCTGGGACCACGAGCACGAGCTCCCGATGGACGCCGTCAAGCAGATGGCCGAGCTCGGCCTCTTCGGGCTCCCGTTCCCCGAGGAGTACGGGGGCTCCGGCGCCGACTTCCTGACGCTCTGCCTCGCGATCGAGGAGCTGGCTCGTGTCGACTCGTCTCTGGCGATCACGCTGGAGGCGGCCGTCGGGCTCGGCGCGATGCCGATCTGGCACTTCGGGACCGAGGAGCAGAAGCGCAAGTGGCTCCCGCCGCTCGCGACGGGTGAGTCCCGTGCGGGGTTCGGGCTGACCGAGCCGGGGGGCGGTTCCGACGCCGGCGCCACGCGCACGACCGCCCGGCTCGAAGGCGGCGAGTGGGTCATCAACGGCTCGAAGTCGTTCATCACGAACTCGGGCACACCGATCACGTCGTTCGTCACCGTTACCGCGGTGACCGGGGAGTCCCAGGGGCACAAGGAGATCTCGGCGATCGTCGTCCCGAACGACACGCCCGGCTTCGAGGTCGGCAAGCCGTACCGGAAGATGGGGTGGTGGCACTCGGACACGCACGAGCTCGCGTACATCGACTGCCGCGTGCCCGAGGAGAACCTGCTCGGCCAGCAGGGCCACGGCTTCCGTAACTTCCTCAAGATCCTCGACGACGGACGGATCGCGATCGCGGCCCTCGCCGTCGGTCTTGCGCAAGGGTGCGTGGACGAGAGCGTCAAGTACGCGAACGAGCGCACGGCGTTCGGCCAGGCGATCGGGAGCTTCCAGGCGCTGCAATTCAAGATCGCGGACATGGCGACGAAGACCGAGCTCGCCCGCACCGCGTACCACAAGGCCGCGTGGCTGAAGGAGCAGGGGCGTCCTTACAAGAAGGAGGCCGCGATGGCGAAACTGTACGCGTCGACGGTCGCCGTCGACGTCGCGCGCGACGCCGTCCAGGTCCACGGTGGCTACGGCTACATCGAGGAGTTCCCCGTGTGCAGGCACTTCCGCGATTCGAAGATCCTCGAGATCGGAGAGGGGACGTCCGAGGTCATGCGGATCCTGATCGCGCGCGAGCTGGGGCTACCGAACGCTTGATCTTCATCACGAAGCAGGACGACCTCGACGACGCCGTAGCCGCGGCGCGCACCGCCGGGACCGTCGGGCTCGATACTGAGTTCCTCCGCGAGAAGACCTACCGCGCCAAGCTGTGCCTCGTGCAGATGGCGGCCGAGGACGACATCTACGTGATCGACGTGCTCGAGCCGCTCGACCTCAAGGGGCTCGCCGACCTCATCGCCGACCCCGACGTGCGCGTGATCCTGCACGCGGGACGACAGGACCTCGAGCTGTTCTACGAGGGCTGGGGCGTGGTCCCGAACAACGTCTACGACGTCCAGCTCGCCGCGGGGTTCGCCGGCCACGGCGCGTCGCTCCCGTACGGCCGGCTCGTCGAGACCCTGTGCGGCAAGCGGCTCGTCAAGGGCGAGTCGTACACCGACTGGTGCCGGCGCCCGTTGACCGAGGCACAGCTGAGCTATGCGGCCGACGACGTGCGCTACCTGGCTCAGGCCGCGCGGCGACTGGACGCGGAGCTCCAGCGTCTCGGCCGCCGCGACTGGGTCACTCAGGAGATGAAGGCGATGGAGTCCGAGGAGGTCTACCGGACCGATCCGGGCGAGGCGTGGCGCAAGGTCGGGGGCCGCGGCTCCCTCTCCCCGAAGGCCCTCGGCGTGCTCAAGGAGGTCGCCCGCTGGCGAGAGGAGACCGCGCAGCGCCGCGACATCCCGCGCGGCTGGGTCATCAAGGACCCGACGATGATCGAGATAGCGCGCCGCGCCCCCTCCTCCGTCCAGGCCCTCAAGGGGCTCCGGGGGTTCAACTCGTCGGAGGCGGATCGCTCGGGGCGCGACATCCTCGCGGCGGTCGACGCGGGGCGCGAAGGACCGTCGATCTCTCTGGGGGCCGCGCCGCCGAAGGCTGCACAAGCGCGTGCGCGGATGCTGTCGGGGCTGGCCGACGCGGTCGTGCGGGCGCGCTGCGAGAAGGCGGGCATGGCGACCGAGCTGGTGGCTACTCGCTCGGAGCTCGAGAACCTGCTCGCCGAGGTCGTCACCGGCGCGGTCGACGAGGGCCGGCACCGGCTCATGAAGGGTTGGCGGCGCGAGCTCGCGGGTGACGCCGTCGTAGCGCTGGCCGAGGGCCGCGTCGCCGTGAAGGCGATCCCGAAGTCCCCGTTCGTCGAAGAGCTCGACCTCGAAATCGAAAAGGGGTAGATCACATGGTGATGGCAGCGGACGACGAGAGGATCGCTCTCTTCCTGGACTTCGAGAACCTCGCGCTCGGCGCGCGCGACCGCGGCGAGCGACTCGACATGTCCGTGATCATGGAGGCGTTGTCGGAACGCGGCCGCGTCGTCGTGCGGCGCGCGTACGCCGACTGGAACCTGTTCTCGGAACACCGGGTCGGGCTCGTCGGCGAGCGCATCGAGATGATCGAGGTGCCGCAGCGCACCGGCATGGTCCGCAAGAACGCGGCCGACATCAAGCTCGCCGTCGACGCGCTCGAGCTCGCGTTCCAGCGAGAGTTCATCACGACGTTCGTGATCGGGTCCGGCGACAGCGACTTCACGCCGCTCGTGCTGAAGCTCCGCGAGCTCAACAAGAAGGTGATCGGCGTCGGCGTCGAGGGATCCACCTCCGAGCTCCTGCCCGGCGCGTGCGACGAGTTCCTCTTCTACGAGAACCTGCTCGGCCGCGGCTCGGGGAGCACGCCGTCGCGGCGGCGCCGGCGGCGCAAGGCCGAGGGGGTCGAGCCCGCGGGCGAGGCCGACGAGTCGATCTCGGACATCGCGGAGCTCTCCCGTCAGGTCACGCGGACGTTGAGTGGCCTCCAGCGGACGACGGACGGCTCGGTGCTCTCTTCGATGATCAAGCGCGCGCTGCTGCGCAAGGACCCGACGTTCGCCGAGGGCGACTACGGCTTCCGGACGTGGGGCGAGCTGATGCAGCACATGGCGTCGCTCGGCGTCGTCGAGCTGCGGACCGGCACGGCCGAGGGCGACCCGGCGGTGGACTTCCCGGCCGAGGGCGGGGGGGCCGAGCGGGCGTTCCGGCTCCTCAAGGAGACGGTCGAGGAGATCGAGCAGAAGAACGGGTCGCCGCCCCTGTCCGGCCTGAAGGACCACCTGCGCAAGAAGAAGCCGGGCTTCAGCGAGAAGGACTACGGCTACGGCGGCTTCCTGCAGTTCGTGAAGGCCGCCCGGGCGAAGGGTGTGGTGGACATGGACTGGGACGACGAGGCCGAGGACTACTTCGTCTCGGCCGGCACCTAGCCCGGGTTATCGCGCCTCGCGCGCGCCGCTCTCGTCGAACGGGTCGCGGACCGGGATCCTCACCTCCAGCGACCGAGCGCGGAGGTCGCGCAGCCGGTCGGACGCGACGTAATGCCGCCCGCGCCGTTCGCCCTTCGGTTCCAGCAGTCCGACGGCGACCAGCTGCCGTAGGTCGCGGCTCGCGGTCTGCTCCGTGACGTCGCTGAGCGGACGATAGGTCGCGTTGCGGACGCGGAACCCTCGTGCGGCCTCGAAGAGGGCCGCGACCGAGCGTTCCGGCAACCCGTGCCGGTCCGCCTCGGCCGCGAGCAGCTCCCACAGCCGTTCGGATTCACGGATCCTGCGAAGCAGCGTCTGCGCCTGGACGTAGTGCGCCGTGAGGCAGTAGCGGACCCACGGGCGCGCGTCGTTCTCCGGCTGCCAGTACCCGCGCCCGACCCGCGCCAGGATGTCGTAATAGCTCGCAGTGTTCCGCCCCAGATACTCCTCGATGCTGCAGAACTCCGCCGAAAGGATCCCCTCTCTCGCGAGGACCAGTGTCTGGAGCCCGCGCGCCATGCGTCCGTTCCCGTCGCGGAACGGGTGCACCAGCACGAGGTTCAGGTGCGCCATCGCCGCGCGGACCATCGCGGGGGCCGCGGAGTCTTCGTTCAGCGAGTCGACGAGCTCGTTCACCAGAGAAGGAACACGTTCGGCGTCGGGTCCCTCGTAGACGATCTCGCCCGTCGAGTCGTTACGGATGTAGACGTGCCCGAGCCGGTAGCGGCCGGGACTCTTGTCGAGCGCGTACCCCATCATCATGAAGTGGAGGCTCTTTACCAAGTCCGTCGAGTACGCGAAGTGGGGATCGTCGGCGAGCTGGAGAACGTAGGTCATCGCTTGCCGGTAGCCCTCGAGCGCGCGCGTCGTCTCTTCGGTGGCGTCCAGGGGATCTTCGCCTTCGAGGATGGCGACGGCGTCGTCGAGCGTCGAGTTGTAGCCCTCGATGCTGTTCGACGCCTGGACCTGCCGGGCGAAGGACATCCGGCGAAGGACCCCCGTCCAGCGGCGCCGCTCTGCGACCCAGAGGCGTAGGCGCGACCTGAGGTCCTCCACGTGCTGGAGGACCTCCGCCTCGCGGGCATCTACGGGTGGGGTCGCGAAGATCATGACTGTAACTCCGATTGGTTCCGTCTTTATGACGTATATTATCAGTCATGAAGATGGCTGACAACCGTCAATCTGTCAAGCCCAGGGGCTTACGCTTGCGGCCCGGCTAGCGGAGCCAGGTCCTCACTATCGCCTTGCTGAAGCCCCAGGCGTAGCGGAACGTCGTCGGCTTCTTCGTCGTCCCGCTCGCGCGGCGGCGTAGCGTGATCGGCACCTCTACCACCGCCAGGCCCTTGCGGGCGGCGTCCAGGATCACCTCGGACACGTAGAACTGGTCCTGGCGCAGGTCCAGCCGGCGCAGGGCCTCGGCCGTCATCGCCCGGTAGCCCGTCGACGGGTCCGTGATCCGGGTCCGGCCGAGCGTCGTCAGGAGCCGGGCGAACAGCTTGACGCCCCAGCTCCGCACGTTGGACTCGACCTCGAACGACCCCAGGACCCTCGAGCCCTGGACCATGTCGGCCCGCCCGGCGAGCAGCGGCTCGACGAGGAGCTCCATCTCCTTCGGGTCGTGCTGGCCGTCACCGTCGAGGGTGACGACGACCCTTGCCCCGGCGCTCAGCGCGGCCTGGTAGCCGAGCCTGACCGCGGCCCCCGAGCCGCGCCTGAGATCGCGGCGGATCACGGCCGCGCCGTACCTGACCGCCGTCGCCTCGGTGGCGTCCGTGCAGCCGTCTGCGACCACGATCGGGACGATCGGGAGCCCCGCGACCTCGCCGGGCATCTGACCCAGGACCGCGGGGAGGTTGTCCGCTTCGTTGTAAGCCGGGACGACGACGGCGCACGCACCGATCGGCGGCGAGAAGCCGCTCTCCTCGAGGCGCTTCAACGCCATGTAGTCGACGAGGTCGCCGAGCTCGTTCGACAGCAGGTCGTCGCGCGAGAAGCTGCGGAAGACCAGCCCGAGCGTGAACAGGTTCGAGATGACGAGCAGGCCGATGATCCTGCGCTCGCCGCCGGGCTCGAATCCCAGCGCACCGAGGACGGGGTCGAGCAGCGACGGCGCGAGGGCCGCAACCGTGAGCGCGCCGGCGACGATCGCGACGACGAGGAGCTCGCCGCGCCGCAGCTGCCGCTTGCGGTAGCGCATGACGGCGAAGGCCGCGAGCAGCGCGGCAACGAGAGCACCAAAGATCCTCAGGCCCATGCGTCAGGTCCCTTCGGCGGCTTCGAGCCTGCCAAGACGTCCAGATGGTTCGGGTGAGGCCGGATGCGGCCACGAGCAGGCTAGCAGAACGGGCCACGTCCGCACCGGAGCGTCGCGCGGTGCCGGGATCAATACGACCTCCTCCTTTACCCTTCGGGCAAAGTTCCGTCGTAGCAGGAGGGCAGCTCTCGGGATGTCCATGACGATCATGGAGGCGCTGGACAAGCGCTCGCCGGCATCCGTCCTTGCGCTGGGGCTGGCCGCAGTGGGCGTGATCGCGGCGATCGACTACGCGACCGGGGCCGAGCTGGCGTTCTCGGTCTTCTATCTGGCGCCGATCATCGCGGTCGCTTGGGTCGGGCCGCCCGCGGTTGCGGGGACGGTCGCGGTCGCCGCCGGGCTCGCGTTCCCGGTTTCGGACCTGCTCGCTGCAGACGAGACCGTGGCCGTGTGGGTCCCGGTCTGGAACTTCGCAGTGCGGTCGGGCACGTATCTCGTCGTCGCGGCGCTCACGCGCGCGCTGCGCCGTGCGCTCGACCACGAACGGGACCTGGCGCGGATCGACCCCCTGACGGGCGCGCTCAACGCGCGCTCGTTCTTCGAGCTGGCCGAGCGCGAGGTCGCGCGGTCGCGGCGGCACGGGGGCCCGGTCACGGTCGTGTACCTCGACCTCGACGGCTTCAAGGAGGTCAACGACGAGCACGGCCACTCCGCCGGCGACGAGGTCCTCAAGGAGGTCGCGTCGATGCTGTACACGGGCATGCGCCCGACCGACGTCGTGGGCCGCCTCGGCGGCGACGAGTTCGCGCTCCTGCTCCCCGACACCGATGCGCCGGCCGCGACGAATCCCCTCAACCGGATGCGCGCGGCGGTGCGGACGATCGCCGACAAGAGGGGCTACGGGGTCTCGGTCAGCGTGGGGGCCGCGACGTTCGTCCGGCCCCCGGACGACGTGAACGCGCTGCTGCGCGCGGCTGACGGGCTCATGTACGAAGCGAAGAACGCGGGCAAGGACCGGATAGTGCAGCGGACCGTCGAGCCCGCCGAGGCGCGTATCTAGGGATTCAGGTAGGGCCGCTTCGGGCGGTCGACGGGCTCGACCTCCGACGCGTCGACGATCACCTCGCGGCCCAGCGGGTACATCGCACCGGTCACCCGGACCCAGTCGTCTTCCGCCAGCTTTCCCGGCGGCGCGCCGACAACGCGCACCTGGATCGACAATGCGTCGGCGACGCAGCACGAGACCAGGAAGCGCGAGAGCATGAACTCGTCCGCCGGCATGCCGGAGTCGCGCGTGACGAAGCCCACGAACGAGACCTCGGAGCCGGCGCGCTGCACCAGTGCCTTCATCGCGCCCTCGTCGCGCACCGCCCCGGCGACGTCGATCAGCGAGAGCTCGCCCGACTCGATGTCGGCTGCGGACGACGTATAGCCGGAGCTGACGAAGCTCGAACGCCGCGACGTCGCGTAGGAGCCGAGGGCCGCCGGCGGCAGCGCGACCGTCAGGACGACGGGGAGAACGATCGCGCCGAGGCGCCACGCGTCGGAACGCTTCAGCGGCTCGGGATGCGGCCCCCTCGCCGACCACAGCCGGCCGGCGACCGCGACCGTCAGGATGATCGCCCCCATGGGCACGACCCAGTCGGTCCGGTCCGACAGGTACAGGAACGACCGACCCGAGACGAGCAGCCACCAGAACAACGCAGCCCACGCCGCCATCGCCGCGGCCGACGCCAGCTTCACGGCGGACCAGTGCCGCGCTCTCTCGCGCTCGAGCGTCGCCTCGGCCGTCGTCATCCGACTAGCACCTCGATCCACAGCGTCCCGGCGAGCGTGACCGCGGCGACCGACACGACGACCGTCCGGAAGAAGCCGCGCGTGAACGTCGCCGAGTACAGGAACCCGAGCTTCGTGTCGACCATCGGCCCGAACACGAGGAACGCGAGCTGGGCCCCCGGCCCGAACTGGACGAACGACGCCGCGACGAACGCGTCGGACTCCGAGCACAGCGACAGAACGAACGCGAGCGCCATCATCGCCAGGAGGTCGACGACCGGGGTCCCCGCGACGGAACCGATCACGTCCTGGGGCACGAACGTCTGGAGGGCCGCGGCGACGACGGCGCCGAGCACGAGGTACCGGCCCATGAACAGGAAGTCGCCGGAGAGGTGTGCGAAGAACGCGGCCGGACGCGTCTCGCCCTCGTGGTGATGGTCGTGGTCGCCGGGACGGGGGCGCAGGAGCTCGCCCTTGGACTTGTTCGCCACGACCCAGCCGACCGCGACGGCGGCGACGAGGCCGAGCCCGGCGCGCCCGAGCATCATCGTCCACAAGGTGTCGCGCCCGCGGTAGGCGACGAACGTGGACGCGAGCACGACGGGGTTCAGGATCGGCGCGGCGAGCATGAACGTGACCGCGGCCGCGGGCGACAACCCCTTCGCCGCAAGGCGGCGCGCCACCGGGACGCTCCCGCACTCGCAGACCGGGAAGGCGAAGCCGGTCAGGGCCGCGGCCGGAAGCTGCAGGGGCCGGGGGAGGTCGGTCAGCCTTTCGAAGAAGCGGCCCGGCACGAAGACCTCGATCCCAGCCGAGACGACCGCGCCGAGCAGCACGAACGGCACCGCCTCGATCAACAGCGACGAGAACACCAGCAGGAAGTTCTGCGCCTCCGCGATGCGCTCGACGTCCAGGACCTGTAGCAGGAGCGCGGCGCCGCCCAGGGCGACGACGACCATCGCGGCGTTCCCCCACGACGCGTCTCTCGGCCCCCGCAGCGCGACGTCGGCCATCAGCAGTACCTCCCGAACGCGACCGCGATCGCCGGGAACGCGTCCGCGAACAGCGCGTCACCGGACGCGTCCCGCGCTTCGACCAGGCTGCGGAGGACCTCGTCCTCGCTGACCTCGCGGCGCGCGAGCTCGTCCTGGTCGAGGAACAGCCCGCCGGCGACGACCCGTTCGACGAGACCGGCGACGCCGGGTGGGGGCTCGAAGACCGTGGTCCCGCCGGTGTCGCCGGTCGCCGTGAAGACCACGGTCAGCCGCTGCCCAGATATCTCCGCGCCGCGCTTCAGCACGACGCGGAAGACCTCGTCGAGCGTCTCGCGCCCGCCCTCGACCGCGATCACGGCGAGGTCCGGCACCTCGTCCGCTCCGAACGCCGGATCGAGCAGCCTCCGCACGTCGCGCGGCTCCCTTCCCGGCTCGGTCTTCACGAAGCGGTCCCGGTCGACGTCGATGTACCAGTTGCCGCCGATCGCCCCCAGGTACGAGCGGCGGGCCGCGACCATGCCTATGACGGGTTCCTGCCCCAGCTCCTCGTCCAAGTCGTCACCCAGCGTCGCGATGACCGATACCGGGCTGCGAGCCGACCACGCCTTGCGTAAGACGCCGGCGTCGTCGCGCACGTGCTCCCCGGTGATCCCGTGCTGCGAGGGCCGGCCCCCGGTCCCGATCGTCGTCAGGACGGCTGCGGGGTCGACGGGCGTCGAGACGGTGTCGGCATGGAGCGTCGCCGGGCCGGAGTCCATGAAGCCGAGCACGACCGGCCCCTTGCCGACGTCGCGGGAGCCGCGCCCGATCCAGACGATCTCGACGACGAGGCGGGGAGGCCCGCCGCCCCCCGCGACGCCTTCGATCGCGGATCCGGATCGCACGTCCGGATGCGGACGGTCGAACCCGAGGATGGCCTCGATCGTGGGGGCAACGTCGTCGAGCCCGGTTTCCGGCGGGATCTTCTCGCCGGCGGGGTTCACCCCGTGGCCCCAGAAGGCGAGCGGGACCCGCGTCTCGTCACGGCCGGAGGTCGACGGCCAGGGGACACCACCTTCGGCGACGAGGTCCTCACCGGCGGCGACCGCCAGGACGTCGGGGGACCGGCCCTCCCGGAAGCCTGCGGCGACCCGCTCCCGGACCTCGACCGGGAGCGAGCAGAAGGGGACCTCGGAGGAGGCGTTCGCGGGCTCGTCGCAGGAATGCCCCGCGCAGAGACCGCGCAGCACCGCCGCGGGCGCACCCACGACGGCGACGAGCGCGAGGAGGACGAGGGTCCGGCGCCCGGCCCCGAGGCTCGTCACCGAGGGCTCCGCGGGCGTCTTCCGGTGCCGTTCCAGCACGGCCTCAAGCTACCGTGAAGCCCATGGCTATCGGAGAGCGCGCGGCCCCCGCCGCTCGGCTTCCGGCGCAGACGCCGGGGTGGTTGCTGGTGCCGGTCGCGGCCGTCGCCGCCGTCCTGCTCGTGAGGCTCACGGCGCTCGGAGGGGCCGCGGAGGTCGAGACGTTCGTCCTCGTGTTCACCTCGATCGTCGTCGAGGCGCTCCCGTTCATCCTGCTCGGAGCGCTCGTGTCCGCGGCCATCGAGGTCTACGTCCCCGACCGAGCCTTCGACCGCCTCGCCCGGCTCCCCGCGGCGATGCAGATCCCCGGCGCCGCGCTCGGAGGCCTCGCCTTCCCGGTGTGCGAGTGCGGGAGCGTCCCGGTCGCTCGCCGCGTGATCGCCCGCGGCCTCCATCCCGGAGCGGGGCTCGCGTTCATGCTCGCGGCGCCGATCCTGAACCCGATCGTCATCTTCTCGACCGTCGTCGCCTACGGGGGCCGGGGGCTCGCGCTCGAGATGGCGGCGGGGCGGATCGTCCTCGGGCTCGTGCTCGCCGTCGTGGCCGGGTGGGCCCTCGGCAACGTCACGCCGGAGGAGCTGCTGCGGCCACGAGAGGGCGATGCGTCCTGCGACCACGCCGAGCCGAAGCGGGCCGCGTTCGTCGAGCACCTCGCCGGTGACTTCTTCTACATGGGCAAGTTCGTGATCGCGGGGGCCGGGCTGGCGGCGCTGCTCCAGACCGCCATCCCGCAGAGCCTCGTCTCGGGCGTCGCGCGCACGCCGGTCATCGGATCGCTCGCGTTGATGGCGATCGCGTTCGTGCTGTCGCTGTGCTCGGAGGCGGACGCGTTCGTCGCGGTGTCGTTCACGCCGTTCCCCATCGGCTCGCAGCTCGCGTTCCTCGTGTTCGGCCCGGTCGTCGACGCGAAGCTGGCGTTCTTGTACGGGGCGACGTTCCGGCGACGGTTCGTGCTGCGGCTGCTCGCCGTCGCGCTGCCGGTGACGCTCGCCGGGTCGCTGTGGTTCGAGGTGATGGTCGGGTGAGGGACCGCCGGAGGCTCGCCCGCGGCCTCGTCCTCGCGTGCTGGGCCGCGTTCTTCGCGTGGCTGCACCTGAGCGGCGAGAAGACGCGCTACCTCGGCCCCCGCACGTACTGGGTCGTGGTCTTCGGCGCGATCGTCCTCGGCGCGGCCGCGCTCGCGCACCTGATGACGGCGCGCAACGCGCCGAGGCGCGCTCTCGAGCCTCGTGACGCGCTCGGGATCGGCGCCCTGCTCGTCCCCTTGCTGGCGGTCGCCGCGGTCCCCTCGGCAGAGCTCGGCGCGCTCGCCGCGTCCCGCAAGACCGCAGGTGCGGGGGCCGCGTCGGTGGGTGCCATCGCCCCGCCGGTCCCGACCGGCGACGAGGCGATCTCGTTCGCCGAGATCAACTACGCGAGCGAGTCTCCCGAGTACGCGGGCGAGGCCGGCATCGCTGAGGGGATGGAGGTCGAGCTGACCGGCTTCGTCACGCACCCGGACGGGCTCCCCGAAGGGACGCTGGGGCTCACGCGCTTCCACGTGTCGTGCTGTGCCGCCGACGCCGTGCCCTACACGGTCCCGCTCGTCGCCGACCCCGGGAGCAGGTCCGACGACGTATGGCTGCGGGTCGCCGGTAACCTGGCGCTGAGGGACGGCACCTACGTCCTCGACCCGCGGGAAGTGACGGTCGTCGACGCTCCCTCGGATCCGTACCTGTACTAGTCTGCGCCCGTCCAGCCGGGCCCCCAGCAAGGAGATGTCTTGCCGAAGCGCGTCGTCGTAGTGGGCGCGATCGCCGTCGTCGTCGCGATCGCGGCGTGGTTCGTGCTGCGCCCCGAGACCGGCGTTCCGGGCGACGCGCCGACCGAGAACGAGATGGCCGAGGCCGTCGGGACCGAGGTCATGCAGCACCTCTACCTCGGTCACGTCCCGGGCCGGTCGGGCGAGGTCCTCATGGTCCCCAAGCCCCACCACTTCCTGATCAGCAAGTGGGACATGACGCAGCTCGCCGGGCCGACGCTGCCGCTGGGCAGCACGCACCCCAACCCGTGGAGCTACCTCACCCGCGTCCCGATCGTCGCCCACGGTGCGGGCGTGACCCCGGGAGTCGTCGAGCAGCCGGTGGACATCGCTGCGATCGCCCCGACGTACGCCGAGATCCTCGGGATGACGGACTTCCGCGCCGAGGCCGACCCGCAGTTCCTCGACGCGCCGACGGTCTCGGAGATCTGGGACGTGTCGAACGCGAACCGCCCGATAGTC
>DASQDO010000350.1:0-4308 GCA_035634135.1 Actinomycetota bacterium | reverse complement strand
GCGCTCTCCAGGCGCTCGACGCGGGCGAGCTCGACCCCCACAAGGGCGAGATCGTCGAACGGACGTGGGACGAAGACATGCTCGCCGGCGACGTGACGTGGCTCCTCTCGACGCCGTTCGGACGACTGGACCTCGTGTTCGAGCCCGCCGGGACCGGCGGTTACGACGACCTCGCTCGCGACGGGATCGACGTCGACCTCGGTGGCATCCGCGCCCGCGTCGCGTCGCTGCGCGACGTGATCCGTTCGAAGGAGGCACTGAACCGTCCCCGCGATCGAGAGCAGCTCCCGACCCTGCGGAGGCTGCTCGATCTGGCCGAGGGAGAATGAGGGCTCCTCAGCTCCATTGCTAGGAGGCTCCCCTTGGACTACCGGCATCTCGGCCGCAGCGGGCTCGAGGTCTCGCGGCTCTGCCTCGGCACGATGAACTTCGGCCCCCAGACGTCGGAAGACGACTCGCACGCCATCATGGATCGCGCGCTCGAGCTCGGCTTCAACTTCTTCGACACCGCGAACGTCTACGGCTGGAAGAAGGGCGAAGGGATCACCGAGCAGATCGTCGGGCGTTGGTTCGCACAGGGCGGCGGGCGGCGCGAGAAGACCGTGATCGCGACGAAGCTCTACGGCTCGATGAGCGACTGGCCGAACGACACGTTCCTGTCGGCCCGCAACATCCGGCACGCGTGCGAGGCATCGCTCAGGCGTCTGCAGACCGACTACATCGACCTCTACCAGATGCATCACGTCGACCGGAACACACCGTGGGACGAGATCTGGGAAGCCATGGAGGTCCTGCGTGCGCAGGGCAAGATCCTCTACGTCGGGTCGAGCAACTTCGCCGGCTGGCACATAGCCAAGGCGCAGGGGGCCGCGCAACGGCGCAACTTCACCGGCCTCGTCTCCGAGCAGTCGATCTACAACCTCGCGACGCGGGCGGTCGAGCTCGAGGTCCTGCCCGCGTGTCTCGACTTCGGCGTCGGCGTGATCCCCTGGAGCCCGCTACACGGCGGCCTGCTCGGCGGCGTCCTGCGCAAGGAGCGCGAGGGCAAGCGCCGGCACACCGGTCGCGCCCTCGACGCGCTCGAGGCGCGCCGCGACCAGATCCAGGCGTACGAGGACTTCTGCGGAGAGATCGGCGAAGACCCGGCGACGGTCGCGCTCGCGTGGCTGCTGCACCAGCCGGCCGTCACTGCACCGATCGTCGGGCCGCGCACGATGGAGCAGCTCGACGACTCGATGCGAGCGCTGAAGCTGACGCTGGGGGCCGACGAGCTGGGCCGGCTCGACGAGATCTGGCCGGGCCACAAGACGGCGCCCGAGGACTATGCCTGGTGAGGGCCTCTGGATTTGTCAGACAAATGTCTGACAAATCCCGAGGGTGCCGTAGGGCTTAGTCCTCGCAGCCGATCCCGTCGTTGTCGGAGTCGAGGCCGTAGGGGTCCGAGCCCGTCACCTTGACGGTGCCGTAGACGTACTTGGGCCCGTCGCCGCTGCCGCCCGCGCAGTCGTAGTCGCTCGCCGGGTGCAGGCACGGCTTGTAGCCCTTCTTGCAATGCTTGCCCTTGTTGTGCGCGCCGGCGGGAACGACCCCCGTCGACAGCGCCGCGACGAGCGCGAGCAGCGCGCATGCAAGCCTTCTCCTAGTCCCCATAATCCCGTCCCCCTCGTTTGTCGGTCGTGATGTGACACGACGATAGGCGGGTGGTCACGGCGAGCACATACGCAAAGAAGGCATACGAGCCGGAGGTGATCGACTTGATCGCAGAGTCGCTGGACGAACAAGAGCTCGCCGAGATGTACGCGACCGACGATCCGTCGGTGAGGCCTCGCAGCAGCTGGCCGGCATGGAAGGACGAAGGCTCGGACGCCGCCGCGTGCTACTTCGAGATCCCGCCGGGCTGCAGCCTCGGCCCCCACGTCCACGACGCGGAAGAGTCGGTCGTGATCCTGGCGGGCCGGGCGACGGCGACGATCGGGGGCGAGCGCAAGGCCCTGGAGGGCCCGGCGCTGGTAGTGATGCCGGAAGGTGTCACGCACGACCTGACGAACGAAGGCGACGACACGCTACGAGCGGTCGGCTACTTCCCGAGAAACTCGGTGACGACGACGTTCGAGCAAGAGATGCAGCCGAACGGGAGCCGGACGGCAGGCACCCCGGACAGCGCGGCCTAGCCGGGCGCTTCGCTACTGGACGTATTCGGCGAGCACGGCCCGCACGTCCTCGCGCCGCGCCGCGACGTCGACGTGGATCTCGCCCGTCTTCCTGTTGAGGTGGCCGAGCCTTTTCCCGGCCCCGTCGTTGACGTAGACGCGGTCCTGCCCGTAGCGCTTCCAGACTTTCGTCGACAGGTCGCCCGTCACGACGGGAGGGACCGGTGACGTCCAGAGGCCCGGCCGGCAGACAGATCGCCAGATGCGAGACACGCGGGGCGCGTCCAACACTTCGCCGTGCGCTTCGAACCACTGCGGGACGTCGTGCACGGATATGACGTGGACACCCTCGGGCTGAGCCTGTATGTCGAGGGCCGCGCACCGAACGACGATCACCGGCGTGACGGCCACGGGCTCACCCGTTGCCGACGTCAGCAGCCGAGCGACGCGCACCGCCTCGTCCCGCGCTACGTGAAGGCATTTGTCGGCGCGGTTGTTCACGAGGAAGGCGTTGCGCTTGACGACGACCTTGCCGCTGAGGTTCTTCGCGTTGACGCTGAAGACGCCCCCGCGCCCGACCACGACGTGATCCACGTTGCGCCGGCCCTCCCCGAGCGGACGATCGTGAACTGCGTTCCACCGCTCGGCGGGCAGCTCGGCGAGCTTCTTGGCGACGGCCTCCTCGCCTTTGGCCCCCTTCTCCCAGGAAGACCCGAACCCCCGGAGGCCGGGGAAGAGGGTCGCTAGGAAGCGCAAGACGCGAGACGACGGCTCGAGTGAACGAGCCATCTGGCGGGCCGAGAGGCCCGGCGTGCCTAGGGGGTGATCCCTGTGCTCGGTCTTCATGGGTCTTTGGGTCGACTCCCGGCCCCGCGGTCTTTAGCGCCGGATGTACTTTTCGTAACCGAAGCGGCTAATCGCCCGGCCCACCTCCGTTCCGCCCGTTTGCCCGTCTCGCACGGCGGAGAACAACATCCATCATGACTAACGAGAAGCGACACAAGCACCCGCCCCCCGCCGATCATGCCCACGCCTACGAGGTCGTCGAGGGCCTCTTCATCTCCGGCCACCCCGACAACGCCGACGACTTCATGCGCCGCGGCGTCGACGCCGTGATCGACCTCGAGGGCGACGTCGACACGGCCATCCCCGAGGAGGAGGGCCAGCGCGGCACCACCCTCTACGTCTACTGGCCGATCGAGGACAAAGAGGAGATGCCCGAGGAAGACGTCGTCCGGTCGATCTCGTCGTTCGTCTCGACGCTGCTCGACCGCGACAAGGAGGTCCTCGTCCACTGCCGCTCGGGCCACAACCGCTCCGGCCTCGTCTGCGCACGGACGCTGATCGAGCGCGGCATGGAGCCGGACGAGGCCATCGAGAAGGTCCGGTCGGGGCGCTCCGACGGCCATGCCCTCACGAACCAGACGTTCGTCGACTGGCTGAAGCGCGAATAATCGAACGAACATGGCGCCGACGAACCCGAACCTCTCCTGGCAGCCCACGCTCTTCGACACGGTCGCGCCGAGCTTCGACGCGCGGTTCTCGACGCTCGAACGCATCGAGCTCGACCCGACCGCGTGGGTGGACTACGCGCCCGCGTGGGTCGAGGGCTCCGACGAGCTGTTCGCGCAGGTGCTGGAGGAGCGCAAGTGGGGCCAGCGGTCACGTCGCATGTACGAGAACCGCGTCGTCGAGCCGCGCCTTACCGCGCCGTGGAACGCGCGCTCCGGTGAGGAGCTGAGACCCCCGGTCCTCGAGGAGATACGCATCGCGCTCTCCGAGCAGTACGGCATCGAGTTCGACTCCGTCGGGTTCAACCTCTACCGGGACGGAAGCGACAGCGTCGCCTGGCACGGGGACCACATAAAGAAGGAGATCGAGGAGCCGCTCGTCGCGCTGGTGTCGCTCGGGGAGCCGCGTCGCTTCCTCCTCCGGCCCAGGGAAGGCGGCAAGTCGCGCGCGTTCATGCTCGGCCGGGGCGACCTTCTCGTCACCGGCGGCAAGACTCAGCGAACGTGGGAGCACAGCGTGCCGAAGGTCGCGCAGGCGGGGCCGCGCATCTCGCTCGCGTACCGGCACGGCCTCGACCCCCGCGCCTACGCGCACAAGAGGAACGTCGAAGACGACGAAGGCCGCCCCTCGTAAGGGGCGGCCTTCT
>DASQDO010000349.1:0-4678 GCA_035634135.1 Actinomycetota bacterium | reverse complement strand
AAGACGCGGTCCTCACCGGGCCCCGAGCCGACCGTGTCCGGACCGGCACCACCCTTCAGCACGTCGGGCTTCGGCGCGTCGGTCTGACACCGCGTCGGCCCGTCGCTCGACGAGACGCACCCACTCGACGCGACGAGGTCGCGACCCGGCCCCCCGAACAGCGAGTCGCGCCCTCCCGAATCGGTGATGTCGTCGTCTCCGCCGAGGCCGTACACGACGTCGTCACCCGTGCTCGTGAAGACCGAGTCGTCCCCGTTGGTGGCGCGGACGAAGTCGTCATGCCGCGTGCCGACGACGTCCTCGATCGACGCGAGCGTGTCGCGTCCGTCTCCGGTAGCCGTCCCCTTCAGGAGGTCGACCGTCACACCCGCGGGCGACTCGAAGTACCAGATCCGGTCGGTGCCGTCGCCACCACGGATCACGTCGTCCCCCGGGTCGCCGTGGAACGAGTCGCTCCGCGCCCTGCCGACGAACAGATCCTCGTCGTCGCGGTCGCCGCGGCGGCCCGACTCGAAGCTGTCGAAGTGCGAGCCCCCGTTCATGCGATCGTCGCCGGGCCCCGCGACGAGGAAATTCCGGCCGGGCCCCCCGTGGACGACGTCGTCGCCCCCACCTGCGTACACGGTGTCCTGGAAGCCCTTGCCCGCGCGCACGACGTCGCGTCCGCGGCCCGCGCAGATCGTGTCGTCGCCCCCGAGAGTCTCGATCCTGTCGTTGCCTCCGCGTGCGACGACGACGTCGTCGCCCCGCGTCCCCGTGATCACGTCTGGCCCCCGGGTCCCGACGTGGGTGGCGGCTTGTCCGTGACAAGCCGGACCTTCCTGGGCGGAAGCGGTGACGACGCCCCCGAGGACGACCACGGCGACCGCGGCGAGCATTCCGGCACGTCGAGCCATTGCGGCGACCGTACCCACGGAGCCGCCTCTGACACCGACTCGTCACCGGTTCCGGCAGGAGACCGAGCCCGGGACCCCGAAAGCTTAGCGACGGACTAGGAGGTCTCCATGGCGGACAACCCCACCCGGCCGGCTCGGCTCTGCGCGGCGCTGCTCGTCCTCGTCGCGCTCGTGGCCGCGCCCGCCAGCTCGAACGCGACGCCGCAACGCACGGCCGATCCCCTCGCGGAATGGGTCGAAGAGGCGCCCGATCGGTTCTTCTACTGGGCCCAACGGGCAGTCCGGCCCGAGCTCGCCGAGGCCTTCCAGGGGCTCGATCCCGGCGGGAGGTTCATCCTCAACTTCCCGTGGGGCGACATGACGGGCGATCGTAGCGATGACGTTCTGACGATCGAGATCGACTCCGGGCCCGGAGGGCTTGGGCTCGCCGGCTACTCGACGACGTTCAGGGCCCTGAACGGCGGCAACGGCAACCCGCTGTGGAGCCGGACCTTCGAGTCCGAGGTCGTCTTCCCGATCGAGGTCACCCTCGGGAAGAAAGCGCGGACGGGCGTGCTCGTCCTCTCGTACGACTTCGAAGAGGACGCGACGACGTTCCTCGCGCTGGATCACCGGGGCCGCCGCGCGTACCGGCACACGTTCGTAGCGTCGACGCAGACAGACGAGGGCTACGTGACGGGCCGCGAGGAGGTGATCTCGGTCGCGCTACAGAGCTCGCTGCGCGGCCGCGCTACCGACGTGTTGATCGGGGTCGCGGACGTGAGGCGGATCCCGGAGGTCCACCCCGAGGTCCCGTCCGTAGCGGGCGTGACGAGCACGCTCGTGATCGACGGCCGCACGGGGAGACGCGTCGAGCACTCGGAGGCCGAGCTCGGCATCGGGCGGGTGCCCGTCCCGGTGCGCGCCCCCGATCTCGACGGTGACGGGCTCGAAGACCACCTGATGACGTACGTGCTGCCGGAGGCGGGCTCGGACGAGGAGAGCGGTCTTCCGACGCTTCCTTCGTTCGAGGGAGAGCTCGTGCGCGCACGCCGCGGCACGGACGGGACGAGGCTGTGGACCTCGCCGGCTCTCGAGCTCGACGACGGATGGGACGCGCCGCCGCTCGTTACGCACGTCACGTTGGGCGACCAGACGCGCGACGGCAACGACGAGGTCCTGCTCGGCTTCGACCGTGACCCGTACATCACTCCCAGCTTCGACCTCTCGTATCCCGGCGACCGCAAGGGCGTGTGGTCGCTCAACGGTCGGGACGGCGACGTGCTGTGGCACCGCGGCGTCAGCTCCGCCGTCGTGCTCGACGACCTCGACGGAGACCGGCGACGAGACGTCCTGCTCGTGGACGACGTGAGCTCGCGCAAGTCGGGGACGAGGGTCACCGGTGCGTCCGGGCTGGATGCCCGCCGGGAGTGGTCGCGCTTCTTCCGTGTCCGCACGGACGACGATCAGACGGTCGAGTCGAGCCTCGGCAGAGCCGGTGACCTACAGCCCGACGGCGTCTCGGACTTCGTGCTCGTCCAGATGCTCAGGCGCGACTTCGAGAACGGGACGGAGTGGAGGTGGGCCGGCGAGCGCCTCTTCTCGGGAGCGTCCGGCAAGGGACTCGGCGAGATCCGAACCGTCTGGCCCCTGGGGGCTTCGGTCGACGGACGCGGAGACGACCTGTTCCGCTGGGCCGACGACGGGTTCGAGATCCTCGACGGGGCGACGCGCCGGCAGCGACTCGCGATCGGGCTCGAGATCCCGCTCACGCTCCCGACCGACGGCAGCGCGCTGCTCACGTTCCCGGCGCGTTTGGGCCGCGATCGCTGCGCGGACTTCGTCGGGACGATCCTGAGCTCGACTAGCACGTTCGCAGTCGGCATCGACGGCGGTTCCGGCCGGCTCCTGTGGGCGAAGCGTCAGCAGGGGATCGACGTCGGGGGCCCGGTGACGCAGACCCGAAGGGTCGACCGCAACCGAGCCTGCTGACGCCGCGTATGTTCGGCGGATGCCCCGCCCGTTCCGATTCGCGATCCAGCTCCGCTCCGCGGGCTCGCGCGACGAATGGCTCGGACGCGCGCGCCGCGCCGAGGCCCTCGGCTACGACGTCGTGTGCGTTCCCGACCACGCCGGCACACAGCTGTCTCCGTTCGTCGCGCTCACCGCGGTCGCGGCCGCAACCGACCGGATCCGCGTCGGGACGTTCGTTCTCGACAACGACTTCCGGCACCCGGTGCTCGCCGCGCACGAGGCCGCGACCGTCCACCTGCTTTCGGGGGGAAGGTTCGACCTCGGCCTCGGCGCAGGGTGGCTCCGGAGCGACTACGACGCGCTCGGGATCGAGTTCGCGCCGCCGCGGACCCGCGTCGAGCGGCTCGAGGAAGCAGTCGAGATCGTCGACCTGTACTTCCGTGGTGAAACCTTCTCCTTCTCGGGTCGCCACTACTCGGTCGAGGAGGTCGAGCCCCTGCGCCTCCAGCCCGGGATGACGCGGCCGCCTCTGGTGATCGGCGGTGGGGGACGGCGGGTGCTGGCGCTGGCGGGCCGCCGGGCGGACGTCGCGAGCGTGTTCCTGAAGGCCAAACCTGAAGGGTCGACGTTCGAGCCCGCGTCGCCGGAGGAGTACGCGACCAAGGTCGCGCACGTTCGCCGGAGCGCGGGGGACCGCGACGTCGAGATCAACGTCCTGCTCCAGGCGTTCGACGTCACGGACGATCCGGGGGCCGCGTTCGCCCGTTGGGCGGACGACTTCGAGACGACGCCGGAGGAGCTTCGGGCGCTGCCGTTCTGCCTCGCGGGGACGACGGACGAGATCGTCGACGACCTGCAGCGCCGTCGGGAGGAGTACGGGATCAGCTACGTCACGGTCTTCGGCGAGCACCTCGAGACGTTCGCTCCCGTAGTGGAGCGGCTGGCGGGAAGATGAGCCAATGACACCGGGCGCCGTCTTCGAGGAGCACCAGAGGCCCCCGCGGGGATACGTGGTTACGGGCGGGGTCGCGCTCGCGTTTGCCGCCGGCGTGGCGTTGTGGTTCTCGGCGCTCGCCGGGTCGCTCCAATGGGACCTCTTGGCGTTCCTCGCGCTCGGCGCGTTCGTCGTCGGGTTCACGCAGATGAGGACGGTCGTGACGACGACGCAACTACGCGTGTCGATCGTCCCCTTCCCGCGCAAGACGGTTGCGCTGGCCGACGTCGAAACGTGCGAGCCGGAGACCTACCGGCCCCTGCTCCACTACGGGGGCTGGGGCTGGAAGTGGAGCCCGTCGCGGGGCTGGGCGTACACGATGCGCGGGAACCGAGGCGTCAGGATCCGCCTGCGCAACGGCAAGACCTTCCTGATCGGCTCGCAGCGGCCCGACGAGCTCATGGCGGCTATCCGGAGCTCTACGCGGGCGGTGCGCTAGACGTTCGTCCGGTCACGGCGTCCGAACGGCGTCACGAAGCGTCCTCATCGAGATTGCCCACCGGGCGACGACCGAGGCGAAGAGGAAGCTCGTCGCGACGACCAACACGAGGCTCAGCCCGAGATCTTCCGCGACGCCGATCGGCACCTGCGCGCCCGTATCGAGGGCCGCGTCGACCAGGGCGCCCGTCCCCGCCCCGAGGAAGCAGGACACCGTCAGCGGTATGGAGAGAAAGAGGGCCTGCGCGCGTCGCAGGACCTTGGGAGCGATCCCGGCGCTGAGCAGGATCACCATCTCGCGACGTCGTTCCCAGATCGCGTCGAGCCCGGCGACGAGGCCCGCGGCGAGCGAGATCACGAGCGCGAATAGGACGCCGAGCTCGAGCAGGGCTCTCTC
>DASQDO010000348.1:0-4106 GCA_035634135.1 Actinomycetota bacterium | reverse complement strand
CGGCTACGTGGAGTGCAAGGTCCTCGGGAAGTACCTGGGCTGCCTGGCCTAGAACCGCTCGGCTTGCTAGATTCCACCCGGCAAGTCGGGCGAACGAGGAGGCACGATGCGGCGGAAGATGAAGCTCGCGCTGGTAGCGGGGGCAATGGCGGCGATGGCGGTTCCGGCGGCCCCGGCACAGGCATCGATCTGCACCAGCGACCCGGCCGTGATCTGCCAGGTCTACTACCTGGCGACGCGGACGATCTGCAAGGTAACGGGCGGCCCCTGCGCCACCTGATAGCCGGCCGTAAGGAGTGAAAAGGAGCCCCGCGAGGGGCTCCTTTTCGTCGAGTGTCGCTTGTGTCGCGCTATGCGCGACGGAAACGGAAGTCGATGAGCTTGCGCACCCCCGCCGCAGCGAGCCCGGCCACAGCGCCCGCAGCCGCCACCGCGGCTACGTACAGGAGTGACTGCAGAATTGCGGACGCGATGCCCATCGGCTCATCGTAGGCGAACCGGAGCCCTCCTAGGCCTCCAGGGCCAGCGCGGCCGGGTGCTCCAGCAGCTTCGCTACGTCCAGCACGAACTTCGCCGCCGTCATGCCGTCCAGGATCCGGTGGTCGAACGTTATCGACAGGTTCATCATCTGCCGGGCGACTATCTGGCCGTCCCGAACCACCGGACGCTCCGAGGCCCGGTGCACGCCCAGGATCGCCGACTGCGGGTGGAACACGATCGGCGTCGCCATCAGGCCCCCGAACGGGCCGGGACTCGAGATCGTGAACGTCCCGCCCTTCAGGTCGTCCGACCGCAGCGTTCCCTCGCGTGCGCCCCGAGCAAGTCGGTCGACGTCCGCAGCCACCTCGCGCAGGCGCTTGCGGTCCGCGTCCCGCACCACCGGCACTACCAAGCCCGCCGGCGTGTCTACCGCGATCCCTATGTCGTAGCGGTCGTGGAACACGATCTCGCCCGCGTCCTCGTCGAGCGACGCGTTGAGCGCCGGGTACTGCTTCAGCCCCGCCACGACCGCCTTCACGATGAACGGCATGTAGGTGAGCCGGAGCTCGTCCGGGTTCCGCTCGTTCACGAGCTTGCGCGTCGCGTCGAGCTCGGTGACGTCGCACTCCTCGACGTGCGTGACGGGCGGCACGATCCGGTGCGCCGCCGACATGCGCTCGGCGATCAACCGACGCACGCCGCGCAACGGCTCGCGGCGACCACCCGACGGCGCCGCTTCGACAGGGGCCGAACGCCCCGCCGCGGCCTCCACGTCCTCGCGCACGATCCGTCCACCCGGCCCCGATCCCCGCACCGACGTCAGGTCCACGCCCAGGTCCCGAGCCAACTTGCGTACCGGCGGCATCGCCTTCACCGAGCCGTTCGACGAGCGGGGCTCGGGGGCCGGCGCCTCGGCACGAGCCGGTGCCTCGGCACGAGCCGGCGGAGGCGGAGGCGGAGGTGCCGCAGCGGGGGCCGAGCCGTCGCCGATCGTGATCAGCACGGTCCCGACGGGCACCACCTCGCCGGCCTTCACGTGGATGCGCGACACGACACCCTCGTACGGCGACGGGATCTCGGCCGTCGCCTTGTCGGTGATCAGCTCGACGAGCGGGTCGTCCTCGCCGACGACGTCGCCCTCGGAGACGAGCCAGCGGTCGACCTCGGCCTCGGTCACGCCCTCCCCGAGGTCGGGGAGCTTGAAGTCGGGCACTAGAAGTCCAGGACCTTGGTCGCGCCGAGGAAGATCCGGTCGACCGACGGGAGGTAGTCGTCCTCGTTCGCGAACTGCGGGAACGGGACATCGTAGCCGGTCACGCGGCCCACGGGGGCCTCGAGGTCGAGCATCGCCCGTTCGTGGATCAGCGACGACACCTCGGCCCCGATCCCGTTCATGCGCGGCGCCTCGTGCACGACCAGAGCGCGTCCGCACTCGGATGCCGCGCCGACGATCGCGTCGACGTCCAAGGGATACAGCGAGCGAAGGTCGAGGACCCGGGCGCGCACACCGCGTTCCGACTCCAACCGCTCGGCGGCCTGCAGCGACAGCGGCACCGTCGCGCCGTAAGTGATGATCGCCAGGTCGTCACCGTCGCGAGCGACGCGCGCCTTCGACAGGTACTCGGAGTAGTCGCCGTGGCCGTTCTCGGGGACGTCCTCGCGGCCCGCACGGTAGATGCGCTTGGGCTCCATGAAGATCACGGGGTCCGGGTCCTGGATCGCGGCGAGCATCATCGCCCGCGCGTCCGACGGCGTCGTCGGGCACACGACCTTGAGGCCCGGCACGTGCGTGAACAAGCCCTCGGGCGAGTCCGAATGCAGCTCCGGAGCACGCACGCCTCCGCCGTACGGGATGCGAACGACGATCGACGCGGGGACCTCACCCTTGGTGCGCCACGCGAGCCGCGCGGCGTGCACCACGATCTGCTCGAACCCCGGGTAGACGAACACGTCGAACTGGATCTCGACGACCGGCAGCAACCCGTACATCGCCATCCCGATCGCGGAGCCGACGATGCCGGCCTCGGCGAGCGGCGTGTCGACCACGCGTTCCTCGCCGAACTCCTTCAGCAACCCCGACGTCACCCGGAAGACACCGCCGGTCTGCGCGACGTCCTCGCCGAGCACGACCACGCGGTCGTCCGCAGACATCGCCTCGCGCAGCGCCCGGTTGAGCGCGTCGACCATCGTCAGCCCGCTCATGCTCGCTCCTGGTCCGGATTCGCCGGTGGGTCTACGTGGTCACCGGTGGAGCCGGGCTTGGGCGCCGCGTTGAGAGGCTTGACCTCGGGCGGTCGCTCGACGGCCGCGAGCTCGGCCAGGCCCTCGTCGAAGCTGTACGGCCGTCCGCTCGCGTAGACGCCGTCGAACAGGATGTCGCGGCCGGGCTGCGCAATTGCCTCCATCTCGCGCACGCCCTCGGCAACGGTCTCCTTGGCCTCGGCCCTGATGGCCTCTTCCTTGGAGGAATCGAGCACGCCGAGCCGCGCGAGGAACTGCGACATGCGACCGACGGGCTCGAGGTGCTTCCACCGCTCGACCTCGGCCTCGTCGCGGTACAGGCGCGGGTCGTCGGCGGTCCCGTGCGGCATCAGCCGGTAGCAGTACGCCTCGATGAGAGTCGGGCCCCCGCCGTTGCGCGCCCGGTCGAGCGCGTCGCGCGTCGCCTTCCAGCACGCGAGCGGGTCGAACCCGTCGACGCGGATGCCCGGCATCCCGTAAGCGGCGGCCTTCTCGGCGATCGTCGGCGTCGCGGTCTGCTTGTGGTACGGCGTCGAGATCGCCCACTGGTTGTTCACGCAGAAGAAGACCGTCGGCGCCTTCAGCACGCCGGCGAAGTTCATCGCCTCGTGGAAGTCGCCTTCGGAGGTCGCGCCGTCGCCGAACCACGACAGCGAGGCGATCGGGTCGCGGCGGATCTTCGCCGCCCACGCGAGGCCGACGGCGTGCGGCAGGTGCGTCGCGATCGGGACGCAGATCGGGCCGACGCGGTGCTCGCGCGGGTTCCAGAAACCGTGCACCCCGCCGTAGCCGCGCCACCACGCAAGCACGGTCGCGACCGAGACGCCGCGGAGGATCCCGATCGCGTTCTGCCGGTAGGACGGATAGACCCAGTCGCCGTCCTCGCACGCGTACAGCGCTCCGGCCTGCGTCCCCTCCTCGCCCCAGTACAGCGCGTACGTCCCGATGCGTCCCTGCCTCTGCAGCGCGACCGCGCGCTCGTCAAACGTGCGCAGGAGCACGAGCCAGCGGAAGAGCTCGATGAGGTCCTTCTCGCCCAGGCCTTCCGGGACGGCGCCGTCCGCCAGCCCGCGGCCGTCGCCGATGATCCGTAGGGGTTCGCTCACGGCATCAGTTGTGCGAGCTGGGGCCGAACTCCGCCGTGCGCACGAGGCGGATCCGGCTGATCTTGCGGATCCTCTCCTGGGCGTGCTCCTCGGCGGCGCGGGCGGTGGACAGCTTGCGCTCGCGCGCCATGGCGAAGATCAGCTGGAGTTGCTTGTAGATGCCCTCCACCCGCTTCATCGCACGTTCGCGGTCGTAGCCGCGCAGCTCGTCCTCGACGTTGATGAGCCCACCGGCGTTGATGACGAAGTCGGGGGCGTAGAGGATGCCGAGGTCGCGCA
>DASQDO010000347.1:0-1945 GCA_035634135.1 Actinomycetota bacterium | reverse complement strand
GGCCGACGAGCACGAGGACGCCCGTCGTCGTCATCAGCAGGCCCGCCGGGTCGGACCACGACACCGGACGCACCGCGGCGGCGTTGCGCGGCTTGGCGCGGGAGCCCCGCCGGGCGACTCCGATCGTGCCGCTACGCGTCGCCATTTGCTGCCTCGACCTCCAGGATCTCGCGGACACAGCGCGCGAAGTCGTCCCCGCGCGCTGCATAGCTCGTGTACATGTCCAGGCTCGCACACGCAGGCGCCAGTAAGACGGATCCTCCGGGGATCGCGTGGGCGCGAGCGGCGCGCACCGCGGCCCCCATGTCCGCGACGACCTCGACAGGAACGACGCCGTCGAAGACGTCGCGCAGCTCCTCCGCCGCCTCGCCGAGAGCGACGACGGCGATCACCGGAGGGACGCCGCCGCGGAGCTCGGCGAGGTCGTTCCCCTTGCTCCTGCCGCCGGCGATCAGCACGACGTCGCGGCGTCCCCGCAGCGCGGCCAGGGCCGCGTGGGGATTCGTCGCCTTCGAGTCGTCGACGTAGTCCACGCCGTCGATCCGCGCGACGGTCTGGAGCCGGTGCGCCAGCGGGCGGAACGACTCGACCGCGCGCGCGACGGCAGCGGGGGCGACGCCGTGCTCGAGCGCGGCCCCCGCAGCGGCCAGCGCGTCCTCGATCCCGCCGCGGCCTTCCAGGGTGAGGCTCGACAGCGGCGCGAACGGGTCCCCGCGCCACGTGAGGCTCTCCCCCGTCACCGTCAGGTCGGCGCCGGGATCGGACGCCGAGAACGTGACGACGCGGCCGGGGGCCTGCGCCGCGATCTTCATCGCGATCGGGTCGTCGAGGTTCGTCACGAAGACGTCCGACGACCTCTGGTTCTCGACGATGCGCGCCTTGGCGGCCGCGTAGCTCTCGAGGTCGCCGTGATAGTCGAGGTGGTCGGCGGCGACGTTCAGCAGGACCGCGACCTCGGCCCGGAACTCGTGGATCGTCATCAGCTGGAAGCTCGAGACCTCGAGCGCCACGACGCCGCCGCGGCCCACCTCGAAGACCGCATCCACGAGCGGGACGCCGATGTTCCCCCCGGCGACGGCGCGCTCACCACCCTCGGTCAGCATCTGCGCGAGGAGGCTCGTCGTGGTCGTCTTGCCGTTCGTCCCCGTGACGGCGAGGAACGAGCAGTCGCCCAGCCGGTAAGCGAGCTCGACCTCGCCCCAGATCTCGGCACCTTGCTCGGCCAGTGCAGTCAGGGCCTCGGACTGCGGAGGGATGCCCGGGCTCACGACGGCGAGCGGGACGTCCCCGCGCGCGAACGAATGAGCGCCGAGCTCGACCTCGGCCCCCTGCGACTCGAGCTCCGCCGCGCGCTCCCGCATCTCGAGCGTGTCCGCGATCTCGGTCACGCGCACGCGCGCCCCGAGACGCAACAGCGCCCGGGCCGCCGCGTGGCCGCTGACGCCGAGGCCGACGACGAGCACGTCGCGGCCGTGCAACTCCTTCACAGGGCCCCGCCCTTCGACAGGAAGTCGGCGTAGAACAGGCCGAGCCCGAACGCGACGGAGAGACCGGACAGCACCCAGAACCGGACGATCACCGTGAACTCGGCCCAGCCCGCCAGCTCGAAGTGGTGGTGCACGGGGGCCATCAGGAACAGCCGCTTGCCCGTCCGCTTGAAGATCGCGACCTGTGCGATGACCGACAGCGTCTCGACCACGTAGAGGCCGCCCATCACGATCAGGAGCAGCTGCGTGTTCAGCAGGATCGCGAGCACGGCCATGGCGCCTCCGAGCATCAGTGAGCCCGTGTCGCCCATGAAGATCTTCGCAGGCGCGGTGTTCCACCACAAAAAGCCCGCGCACGCGCCGAACATGGCCGCCGCGACGATCGCCAGCTCGAACGGGTCGGACCCGGTCTCGCCGATGTCGTAGAAGATCTGGTGCCGGAACTGCCAGAACCCGAT
>DASQDO010000346.1:0-3077 GCA_035634135.1 Actinomycetota bacterium | reverse complement strand
CCGTCCCGGCCCCCACCTCCACGACCGTGTCGCCGTCGGAGACGCGCGAGAACGCGACCGGATCCATGTGGTCGAACCGTCCCTTGGTGCGCTCGGCGAAGTGGGCGGCCGCGCGGTCGAACTCGGCGCGGACGGTCGCGTCGTGGTCAGCCAACTGGCGTCTTGATGGCGGGAACGGTGGACTGGATGATCCCGCCGCCGACGAGCTCGTCGGGATCGTGAATCGAGTAGAGCGCGGCGGACTGCCCGGGGGCCGCGGCCTCGACGGGCACGTCGAACCGGAGCGATGTCCCGTCGATCGTCGCCGGGTATGCGTCGCCGTGCGCGCGGTACTGGACGAGCACGCGTCCTTCCGGCGGCGCGGAGACGAAGCTGAGCTCGGTCAGCGTCACCTCGGCCGTCGCGAGGTCGCCGCGGTCGCCGACCGTGATCGCGTTCGAGGCCGCGTCGATCGACGTCACGAAGACGGGGCGGCCGAGCGCTATCCCGAGACCCTTGCGCTGGCCGATCGTGTAGCGACCGATCCCGCGGTGGCTCCCGACGACCTCCCCATCGACGTCGAGTATCGGGCCGGGCACCGCGGCGCCCGGCAGGCTCTCGCCCACGTACGCGTCGAAGTCCCCGTCGCGCACGAAGCAGATCTCCTGCGAGTCGGGCTTGTGCGCGGTCCTCAGGCCGAGCTCTTCGGCGATCGCACGAGTCGTGGCCTTGTCCTGGACCCCCACGGGGAACAGGCAGCGTGCGAGCTGCCGCTGGGTCAGCATCCACAGGACGTAGGACTGGTCCTTGGTCGGATCGACGCCGCGCCGCAGCCGGTAACGGCCACCGGCGTGGTCGACGCGCGCGTAGTGGCCCGTCGCGAGGGCGTCCGCTCCGAGAGCGTCGGCCTTGTCGAGCAGCGCGTCGAACTTGACCCAGTGGTTACAACGCACGCACGGGTTCGGGGTGCGGCCCGCGAGGTACTCCTCGTGGAAGTCGCGGCGCACCGTCGCCTCGAAGTGCTCGGCGAAGTTCAGCACGTAGAACGGGATCGACAGCGCGTCGGCGACGCGCCGGGCGTCCTCCGCGGCCCCCAGGTTGCAGCAGCCGGAGCCGAGGTTCGCGCCGTCGCCCTTCCAGAGCTTGAGCATCACGCCGGTGACGTCGTAGCCGGCGTCGACGAGGAGCGCGGCCGCGACCGAGGAGTCGACGCCGCCCGACATAGCGACGAGTGCCTTGCGACGAGGCATCAGGCGACCTTCCGAGCGCGCTCGACGACCTCCGGCAGGGCGGCCAGCACCGCGTCGACGTCCTCGTCCGTCGACGTCCGCCCGAGCGAGAACCGGAGGCTCCCCTTCGCGAGCTTCTTGGGGACACCGAGCGCGAGCAGGACGTGCGAGGGATCTAGCGCCCCCGACGCGCAGGCGGATCCGGACGAGCACGCGATCCCGGCCGCGTCGAGCAGCAGCAGCATCGTCTCGCCGTCGGTGCCGGGGATGCAGACGTTGAGGTTCCCGGCGACGCGGTCGACGAGGCCCCCGTTCACGACGACGTCCGGGACGATCCCTCGGATGCCGTCGAGCAGCCGGTCGCGCAACGCGCCGACGCGCTCGGACTTCTCGTGGACCTCCTTCGCCGCGATCTCGGCCGCGACGCCGAAGCCCGCAATGCCGGCGACGTTGTGCGTGCCCGAGCGGAGGCCGCGCTCCTGTCCCCCGCCGTGCAGGACGGGCTCGACCGCGACCGGCGCGCGCACGAACAGCGCGCCGACGCCCTTCGGCCCTCCGGCCTTGTGCGCGGCGAACGCGGCGAGGGCGACGCCCCACGCGTGGAGGTCGACGGGAAGGTTGCCGAGGGCCTGGACGGCGTCGGTGTGAACGAGGGCCCTCGGGTTCGCGGCGCGGACGGCCTCGCCGATGGCGGCGAGGTCCTGGATCGTGCCGATCTCGTTGTTGACGGTCATGACGGACACGAGGACGGTCGAGGGCCGGACCGCCTCGGCGACCCTGTGGGGATCGACCGAGCCGTCGGGCTCGACCGGGACCTTCGTCACCTCGAAGCCGCTCTGGGTGAGGGCCCGGGCGGCGTCGAGAACGGCGTGGTGCTCGAACGCGGTGACGACGACGTGGTTCCCGTCTCCCCTGCGCTTGTGGGTGGCGCCCTTGATCGCGAGGTTGTCGGCCTCGGTGCCGCCCCCGGTGAAGACGATCTCGCCGGGCGACGCCCCGACGGCCGCGGCGACGCGGTCGCGGGCGTCCTCGACGACGGCCTTGGCCCGCCGCCCGGCTGCATGGACGGACGAAGGATTGCCGAAGTCGGAGGTCGTGACGCGGAGGATCTCGTCGGCGACCTCGGGCAGGACGGGGGTCGTGGCGGCGTGGTCGAGGTAGTGCATGGGCCCAGGATACGGGGGCCGGGGGCCGTGGATTGGCTGTCCTACCAAAGGTAGGATAACGGCATGCCGAACGACGAAACTGAGGCGGCCGCCACACCCGCGCCCGAACCGATGGCGGACCCTGGCCTCAGTGGGCTCTACGGCCGTGGGACCAAGAAGAAGGTGTCATTGACGCTCGACGAATCGCTACTTCTAGAGCTGCGGGTCCTCGCGGGCAACCGCCCGTTGAGCACCGCCGTCAACGACCTCTTGGAAAAAGCGCTCGCGCAGCATCGGCTGAACGAGCTGGTAGACGAGCTGATCGCGGAGGCCGGTGAGCCGCCACCCGAGGTCTACGAACAGATCCTCGACGAGTGGGACCAGGGGGTGAAGCAGCGGTCGACCGGCCGGCACGGTGGCGCCTCCTCGTCGTAGACAGCAGCGGTCTGTCGGCCTTGGCGCGGAACGAGACGAGGGCGCGCACCATCCTCGACCTATCGCGACGAGCCCAAGCACGCGTCGTACTCCCGGCCGTAGTCATCGCGGAGTCGACGCAAGGGAACCCGAGAGACGCCACGGTGAACCGCGTTATCAAAGGGTTCGAAGTCGTTCCCGTCGACGAAGCGGGGGCACGCGAGGCCGCCGGGCTCAAGACGGCAGCGCAGATGTCGGGCGTCGAGCAGACGATCGACGCCCTCGTGGTCGCCGTCGCCAGCCTCGCCGG
>DASQDO010000345.1:0-4103 GCA_035634135.1 Actinomycetota bacterium | reverse complement strand
GACGAGCTCGAGGAATACCCGCGCACGAACCGGCGAGTGCGGCTGATTGCCTTCTCAATCGCACTTGCAATGGTGGTCGCCGCGCTCAGCACTCTGTTGTTGAGGCCCGCCTCGCGCGACGCGCCCGACCGGCTGCCGGAGTTCTCGCTCGAGTACCTGTCCGGGCAGGGTTCCCTCACCTCCGGGGAGCTGGAGGGCTCGCCCGTCGTCCTCAACTTCTGGGCGTCGTGGTGCGGGCCGTGCCGCGACGAGGCACCGGCGTTCCAGGACGCGTGGGAGCGATACGACCCGGAGGGAGTCCGCTTCGTCGGCGTGAACGTGTGCGACCTCGAACCGGAGGCGAAGAAGTTCGTGCGCGAGTTCGAGATCGGCTACGACGTCGTGCGCGACCCGGACCAGGAGCTCGCCGACGCGCTCGGGATCGAGTGCAGGCTCCCGCAGACGTTCTTCGTCGCCCCGTCCGGAGAGTTCGCGGCGACGAGCGAGGGCGAGGAGGTCGACGGCGCTCTCGGCGGAGGCGGCGGCGTCGTCGTGCTCGGCGGGATCGAGCCGGAGGAGCTCGAGGCCCGGATAGAGGAGCTCCTGTCCGAGGAGGCCGACGCGTGACGGAGGCCGCGGGGGCCGCCGCCCGGGGACGGCTCCCGTCGTCGGTGCTCGGGATGGCGCTGTTCGTGTCGTCCGAGGTCATGTTCTTCGGAGGGTTGTTCGCGGCGTACTTCATGCTGCGCGGGACGGCGGCCGGGCCGTGGCCCCCGGAGGGCTCGGTCGAGGCGTCGTTGGTGCTGCCGGGTTTGCTGACCGTGGTCCTGCTGGCGTCGTCGCTGACGGTGCACGCACATCGATTGGGCATCACGATCGTGCTCGGCCTCGTGTTCCTGGGCGGGCAGGCCTACGAGTATTCGCAGCTGGGGGCCGTGGGCCTGGGGGCCTCGAGCGACGTCTTCGCGACGCTCTTCTTCACGATCACGGGCTTCCACGGCCTCCACGTAGCGATCGGGGTGGTGATGCTGGCGACGGTGTGGCTCCGAGGGGGCCGGATGAGCCCGGGCCAAGCCGAGGCGGCGGCGTACTACTGGCACTTCGTAGACGCGGTGTGGGTGCTCGTCTTTCTGACCCTGTACGTCCTCCGTTAGAGAGCCTCGCAATTTGTCAGACATTTGTCTGACAAAACGGGAGGGGGCTCGAGGGGTGCGGCAGATTCACGCGGAGCGCGTCATTCGGAGGAAGTCCACCCGGCCCTGGCCCGACTCGTGCGTCCATACGTGACCCGCCTCGAAGCCGGCTCGTTCGTAGACCTTCTTCGCCCTCTCGTTCCACGTCGCCACGTCCAGCCAGAACGACGCGGGCCGGAACGCCGCTCGGGCGAAGGCGAGGCCCGCCTCCACGAACTCGAGACCCAGGCCCCCGCCGGACAGGTCCGGCCGAAGGCCGAGCCCCAGCTCCAGCTCGTCGCCGTGCGGGCGGAACGAGAAGAAGCCGGCCAGCTCCCCGTCCAGCTCCACCGAGTGGTAGTCACCGGCCCGCCTGACCGGGTCGAGGATCTCCTCGTGGTCCTCCGGGTCGGCCTCGAAGTCGTAGAAGTCGTACGGGGGCTCGTAGTGCCACGCCGCCACCGTCTCCGCCTCGGCCTGGGACATCGGCCGGATCTCGAAGCGGCTCAAGCGCAGCAGACGTCCTCGGTCACCCAGAGCTCACGGGCCTCCCGGGCCGCCAGCGCCGCGATCACGAGGCCGGCGATCGGGTCGGCCCACCACCAGCCCCACAGAGCGTTCGTCGCCAGGCCGAACAACAGGACAGCCGACATGTAGGTGCAGAGCATGGTCTGGGCGGAGTCGCCCTCCAGCGAACGGCTCCCGAGCTCCCGGGCCGCGGCCCGCTTCGCCCGGGCGAGCGCCGGCATCACGGCCAGCGACTCGACCGCAAGCACGATCCCGATCGTGCTCTCCTCGGGCCTCGTCCCGGCTATCAGGTCGACGACGGCACGGGCGCCGACGTAGAGCGCGAGCACCCCGAACGCCACCGCCACGAGCCGGATCGCCTTGCGCTCGGCCTCCTCGGCCGTCCGGCGGCCCCGGCGCTCGGTCCCGAGGCGCCAGATCAGAACGCTCGCCGAGGCCGACTCGACCACGGCGTCCAGCCCGAAGCCGACCAGCGCGACGGAGCCCGCGGCGATCCCCGCGGCCACGCCGATCCCGGCCTCGACGACGTTGTAGGAGAGGCTCACGACCTCGAGCCCGAGGGCGTGGCGCAGCGCCTCCGCCCGGGTCCGGGGCTTCGATCCCGCCGGCCCCCGGCGCAAGGGTGGCCGTTCGGTAATCTTGCTCATCCAAATGCAGTCTCCCACCGCGGCGTCGCCGAAACGGCGCGCCAAGTTCCTCGTCGGGGGCGGGATCATCGTCTTTGCCCTGGTAGGTCTCGTCGTCTGGGCGATGACCCGCCCGAACGCGACCTCCTTCTATTACACGACCTCCGAGCTGCAGGCGGCCTCGCTCGCCGCGGGGGCCGAGGAGTACCGGGTGAACGGCAACGTGATCCCCGAGTCGGTCGTGAACGAAGGGCTCGAGACGACGTTCGACATCACCGACGGGAAGACCGAGGTCACGGTCGTCACGGACGAGACGCTGCCGGACGCGTTCTGGACCGCGATGGACGCCGGGTCGAACGAGGTCGAGGTCGTGGCACAGGGCAAGTACGACGGCAGTCACTTCACGGCCACCCAGGTCCTCGCGAAGTGCCCCTCGAAGTTCAAGGCGAAGGCGTAATCGCTCCCCCGGAGCGGCACTAACCCATGCGGTCTCTCGCCGGGCTCGGCCACCCCTCTCTGATCGCGGCCCTCGCGTTCGCGGGGATCGCCCTCGTCCTCTGTGCTCTCGGCGCGAGACGGAGCCGGGCCGACCTCGCGCTCGCCGGCACCCGCGCCCTCTACGCGACCGCCGGGTTCACCGGGCTCGCGGCCGTCGCGCTGCTGAACGCGCTCGTGCTGCACGACTTCTCGCTCGAGTACGTCGTGAGCTACTCCTCCGAGTCCCTGAGCGGCGGTTATCTCGTCGCCGCGCTGTGGGGGGGCATGGAGGGGTCCTTGCTGTTCTGGACCGTGCTCCTAACGACGTTCTCGGCGATCGCCGTGCGCAGCGCCCGGCGCAACGGGTCGCGGCTGGCGGGATGGGCGGGAGCCGTCCTCGCCGGGATCACGATCTTCTTCCTGCTGCTGCTCGTCGCGCCGGCGGACCCCTTCACGACGATGGCGAACGTCCCGCCGGACGGGAACGGGCTCAACCCGCTCCTGCAGTCACCGGGGATGGTCGTGCACCCGCCACTCCTCTACACGGGGTTCGTCGGGTTCTCGATCCCGTTCGCGTTCGCGATCGCCGCGTTGCTCGCGGGCCGGTCGGACGACTCGTGGCTCCGCTCGACGAGACGGTGGACTCTGTTCGCGTGGAGCGCGCTGTCGATCGGGATCGTGCTCGGGGGCGCGTGGGCGTACACCGAGCTCGGCTGGGGCGGCTACTGGGCGTGGGACCCGGTCGAGAACGCGTCGTTCATGCCGTGGCTCACCGCGACCGCGTTCCTGCACTCGGTCGTGATCCAGGAGAAGCGGCGGATGTTCAAGGTCTGGAACGTCTCGTTGATCGTGCTCACCTACGTCCTCGCCGTCTTCGGCACGTTCCTGACGCGGTCCGGGATCCTCTCGAGCATCCACACCTTCACCGAGGGCCCCATCGGCAAGTGGTTCCTCCCGTTCCTCGCGCTGATGCTCGTCGGGGGGTTGGGGATCGTCGCGTGGCGGCTCGACTCTCTGCGCGGTGAGAACCTCTTCGACTCGTTGCTCTCGCGCGAGTCCGCGTTCCTCGCCAACAACGTCCTGTTCCTCGCGGCTGCGTTCACGGTGCTGTGGGGGACGATCTACCCGATCGTCGCCGAGATCGTGAGCGGCACGCGGCTCTCGGTCGGGCCCCCGTTCTTCAACTCGGTCTTCGTCCCGATCGGGCTCGCGCTCATCCTCTTGACGGGCATCGGGCCGTTGATCTCGTGGCGCCGGATGAGCCGCGGCGCGTTCGTGAGAGTCGTGCCCGTCCCGCTCCCCGCGGGGGCCCCGACCGCTC
>DASQDO010000344.1:0-5468 GCA_035634135.1 Actinomycetota bacterium | reverse complement strand
GATCTCCGAAGCCGTGATCTTCGACCTCGACCGAGAAGAGCTCGAAGGAGTGCTCGCCCACGAGGTCGCACACCTCGAGACCCACGACGTGAGGGTCGTGTTCGTCGCCGGGCTCCTGCGCGACCTCGTCGCCTGGAATCCCCTCGCCCACGTCGCCTTCCGGCGGCTCGCGTCCGATCGTGAGCGCGAAGCCGACCGCCGGGCCGCCACGCTGACGGCCCGGCCTCTGGCCGTCGCCTCCGGGCTGCTCAAGATGTACGACCTGATGAAGACCCAGCTCCGATCCGTCGACCAGGGGGCCATGGCGTTCCTGCGACCGGGCAGGCGGATCAGCCGCCGTGTGTCCGACCTCATCGCCCTCGCCGACGGGCGGACGCTGAGCCCACCCGCGGGGCGGATGCCGTACCTGATGGCGGGGCTGCTCGTCGCCGGGCTCGGCCTCCAGGTCGGCGCCCGGGTCGCGACCCAGGACATGAACGGCTTCGCGATCGTCCTCGGCGACACGACGGTGCCCAAGGCCGAGTACTGGAGCCCGGCCGAGATGCGCCACCGCATCCCTCAGCACGAGGTCGCCGCGCGCAGGTCGGGCAAGGCCGAGGCCGCCCGGACCCCCCGCTATCCCGAGCTGACGAGGGAGTTCCTCGTCAAGGAGAAGAACCTGCCCGAGTGGTTCGAATGGATGGCGAAGCGGGCCGAGCGGATCTCGACGGCCTCGGTCGCCTGGGAGGGCCGCCGCGAGTGGCAGGCGACGCCGGTCTTCCGCCAGTCCTCCGGCGGCGTCACGATCTACCGCCTCAGCCCGTCTTCCTGACCCCGGACGCCGGCCTCGGCCGGAAACCGGCGTATTCGGCTACCCTTGGTCGTCTCCGAGATCACGACCAACCCCAAGAGGTGCCCACATGACCCCGCTGCTCGTCATCATCCACTCGGTCGCCGCGGTGACCCTGATCGTCTTCGTGCTGCTGCACGCAGGGCGCGGGGGCGGTGTCTCCGAGATGTTCGGCGGCGGCATGCAGACGCAGGCCATGGGGTCGACGGTCATGGAGAAGAACCTCGACCGGATCACGATCATCACTGCGATCGTCTTCGGGGGCACGACGATCCTTCTTGCGATGCGGCTGTCCGACTAGCCGCGTCCCTCCTCACATGAAGCTCCGCCGGGCCACCGCGGCCCTCCTGCTGCTCGTCGCGCCTGCGCTCCTGGGTGCGTGCGACGACGACGACCCGGCGGCCGCGAACGGCGGCGACGCGACCGAGTCCGGCGCACCCGCTCCCGGAACGGAGGGCACCGCCGCGAGCCCGTCGGTTCTCCAGCCCGGCGGGTTCACCGAAGAGGACGACGTCCTCAACGTCGCGACGCGCCAGCCGTCCACGCTCGACCCGATGCGGATCCAGGACCCCGGCTCCGTCCTCGTCGCCCGGCAGCTCTACGAGGGGCTGACGCGCTGGGACCCCGTCCAGCAGCGGGTCGTCCCGGCGGCGGCCCAGTCCTGGGACGTCGGCGGTGGGGGCCGCGTCTACACGTTCCATCTCCGCCAGGGGATGACGTTCCACGACGGTTCGCCCGTCAGGGCCGCCGACTTCCGCTTCGCGTTCGACCGCATCGCCAAGAAGTCGAACGCGTCCGACCTCGCGTACACGCTCGAACGCGTCCAGGGCTTCCCCGAGGTGAACTCGGCCGGGACTTCCGACCACCTGACCGGCATCCGGGCCTCGGACGACCTCACGCTGCGGATCACGCTGTCGGAGCCCTTCCGCGGCCTCCCCGCCGTCCTGACGCATCCCGGCCTGGTGCCGCTGCGGGCCCAGGCGGTCGCCAGTTACGACGAGTTCCTCGCGAAGCCCGTCGGCAACGGCCCGTTCCAGATGGCGGAGAAGTGGGTGCCGGGCGAGCCGGTGATCCTCCAGGACTTCCCCGGCTTCGTCGAGACGCCGAGCCTCGACGGCATCCGCTTCGTCCCGGCCCCCGACGCCGCGGCCTCGTGGCCCTGGTTCGTCGACGAGCGCATCGACGTCGCGGAGGTGCCGTCGGGGCAGTTCGACGCGGCCCGCGAGACCTACGGCGAGGACGGGTACAAGCCGTTCCTCGCCGGCTACTACTTCGGGCTGAACGTGAAGTCGGGCGAACTCGACCGCATCGCCCTGCGGAAGGCGATCAGCCGGGCGATCGACCGCCGCGAGATCGCCGAGTCCGTCTACAAGGGCAACATGCAGCTCCCGCGCGGGATCGTCCCCGCGGGGATGCCGGGGTTCCAGGAGAACGTCTGCATCACGCTGTGCCGCTACTCGCCGGAGATAGCCGAGAAGATGGTGGCGGACATCCCGCCGAAGGAACGGCGCATCTCCGTCCAGTTCAACCGCGAGGACCCGCACGGCCGGGTGGCGAGGCTCGTGAAGAGGGACCTCGAGGCCGCGGGCTTCACGGTCAGGATCGTGGGCTACGGCTTCCCGCGCTACCTGCGCCTGCTGCGCGACGGCAAGCAGAGCGCCTACCGGCTCGGCTGGATCGCGGAGTACCCGGAGGCGGACGTGTTCCTGTCGGGGCTGTTCGAGTCGGGCTCGCCGGACAACCACTCGGGGTTCGCGTCGCCGCGCGTCGACGCGTTGCTGGCGAAGGCACGCCGGACCGAGTCCGAGGCCGTCCGGGCCCAGACCTACGTCCAGGCCGAGAAGCTCATCCTGGCGCAGATGCCCGTCGTGCCCATCGGGTCTTTCGTGACGCACTGGGCCGCTCAGCCGTGGGTCGACGAGATCGAGTTCGACGTCATGGGCGGCTTCGACGCGGTAGAGGTGTCGCTGGAGGGCAAGCCCGCGGAGTCCTGAGGGCCGCGGCTTGTATGATCGGCGACGGCCCTGAGCGATCTCGGGGCCTTCGTTTCGAGCGGTGGTGGTGGAACGGTAGACACGCCAGCTTGAGGGGCTGGTGCCCGCAAGGGTGTGGGGGTTCAAATCCCCCCCACCGCACTCTTCGCCTAGGTCCTGTTTTACGTATTGTCCGGTTTCGCCCGGACCGTCCAGTATCGGGAGGACGCTTTTCGCGCTCCGACTGGAAGGGGAACGGCGATGAACGGACAGACGGCCCCTGCTCTCCCGGCAACTCCCGAGACGAACCTGATGCTGGTCGGACCCCTCGGGGAGGCGCTCGTGGCGCTGGCGTGCAAGCGGTTCGAGGAAGCGGTCCAGAGCGTGCTCGACGCACCCCTCGACGTCGCGCGAGTAGCCGAGTGGACCAGGCTCCGAGCGCTCAACGTTTGACAGACGTCCGGTGAGGTAGCCCTCAGAGTGGGTCGTAACGGCCGGCTCATCGAGGGGGTCACATGCTCGTCCGCAACACGGTTATAGCGATGATCACCGTGCTCGCCTGCGCCTGGTTCCCGGCCGGCGCCGCGCACGCTCAGAACACCACCTGCTACGGCCGCGCCGCCACGATCACGGGGACGAAGCGGGCCGACCGCCTGCGCGGCACGCCGGGCCCCGACGTGATCGTCGCCGCCGGGGGAGACGACCGGATAACGGGACTCGGCGGGAACGACCGCATCTGCGCCGGCACCGGCGAGGACGTCGTCGACGCGGGGTCGGGCAGGGACCGCGTGCTCGGGGGCCTCGGCGACGACGAGATCCGCGGCGGCGCCGGACGCGACCGCCTCGACGGCGACGATCAGGACGACGAGCTGCACGGCAACGGCGGCAACGACCGGCTGATCCTCGGCCGGATAGGCCGTGAGGTCGAGTACGCCTACGGCGGCCTGGGCCGGGACGTGATCGTCTCGGAGAGCGACGCAGTCACCCGCGCCTATGGCAACAAGGGCTCGGACCGTCTCGTCGGGCACGCCCGCGGGGACTTCCTCGACGGGGGGCCGGGCGACGACCGGATCGAAAGTGGGACTGCCACGTTCGAGACGTCGGGCGCGGGAGTGACCGTCGACGTCGAGGCCGGGACCGCCACGGGCGCGGGCACCGACGTCCTCGTGGACGTGCTCGGGGTCGTCGGGTCGCCGCACGACGACACGATCACGGGCGGCCGCCGGGCCGAGTGGATCCAGGGCATGGACGGCGACGACACCCTCTACGGCGCGCTGGGCGACGACAACGTGGCCGGCGGCAAGGGTTCCGACGTCGTCTGGGGCACCCGCGGCGCCGACGTGCTGTGGGACGCCGAGTCCGAGTGCCACTTCGGGTGCGACGCAGACGAGTCGGCCGACGAGTTCGACGGGGGTCCCGGGGAAGACATCGTCACCTACGAGGGCCACCGGAGCGGTGTGACAGTCGACCTCCAGTCGCCTACCGGCGAGGACGGGGACACGATCACCGAAGTCGAGAACCTGGCCGGCTCGTGGTTCGACGACCATCTGCTCGGCACCGGTGGGAGCAACGAGCTGTACGGGCTCGACGGCGACGACCACGTCGAGGCTCGCGAAAGCGACGACCTCCTCGACGGCGGCGACGGGACCGACACGCTCGACGGCGGTCTGCACACCGACGCGTGCCACAACGGCGAGGTCTTGATCGCCTGCGAGGAGTGACGTTCTACGATGCCCCCATGGCCATACCGATAAGCGAACCGTCGAAGATCCTTCTCGAGGAGCCGGCGGGCTCGCTCGAAGAGCTCGGCGACGCACAGAGTGCCGAGCGCGCGGCCGAGGTCGCGGCCAAGCACCCGGCGTGTCTCACCGCATGGGCGATCCTCGGCGAGGAGGCCCTCGCGCAGCAGCGCTTCGTCGACGCGTACGCGTACTTCCGCGTCGGCTACCACCGCGGCCTCGACGGAGTCCGCAAGGCCGGCTGGAAGGGCGAGGGCGTCGTCCCGTGGTCACACGTGCCGAACCGTGGGTTCCTGCGTTCGCTCGCGGGGCTCGGCAAGGCCGCGGAGGCCGTCGGTGAGCCGGACGAGGCGACGCGCTGCGAAGAGTTCCTTAGACAGCTCTCGCCGGACGCGCCCTGACGGCATGCCCCCGGAGCTGATCTCCAGCCCGTCGAACCCGCTCCTCAAACGAATCCGCAAGCTCCGTCAGCGCAAGCACCGCACGGCCGAAGGCGCGCTGTTCGCCGAGGGGATCGCACCGGTGTGGCAGGCGTTGGAGTCCGGCGCCGGCATCGAGGTCGTCGTGACGGCACCCGAGCTGCTGACGAGCGACAAGGCGCGCGCTCTGGTCGAGTCGGCAGCGGCCCCCGTCGTAGAGGTCACCCGGGGCGCGTTCGAGAGCATCGCCGACCGCGACAACCCGTCGGGGCTCGCCGCGATCGTCTCGATCCCACAGGTGAGCCTCGCCGACGTCGAGCTCGGCCCGGCCCCGCTGGTCGTCGGCCTGGACGAGGTCGGGAACCCCGGGAACCTCGGCACGGTCGTCCGGACCGCGGACGCGGCCGGGGCCGCGGCGGTCGTCGTGGCCGGGGAATCGGCCGACCCGTGGCATCCGGGGGCGGTCAAGGCGTCGATGGGGACGGTCTTCTCGACCCCGGTGGTGACG
>DASQDO010000343.1:0-2481 GCA_035634135.1 Actinomycetota bacterium | reverse complement strand
GGCGAGGAAGCGGCCGGTTGGATCGACGGGCTGTTCGACTTCGTGGGGCTGTCGTGACCGCGCGCCGCATGGTGTTGCTGCTCGTGGCCTGCGTCGCGGGCACGTCCTGCGCGGCCCTCGGCTACGCGGGCAAGTGCGAGGGCACGAGCGTCATCGCGAACTTCGAGCAGGTCGGCGACCTCGTCGAGGCGGCGAACGTCCAGTCCTCGGACGTCGTCGTCGGGACGGTCCAGAAGATCGAGCTCAAGGGCTGGGAGGCGGCGGTGTCGATGTGCCTCGACGCGGACGAGCAGATCCCCGCCGACGTCGAGGCACGCATCCGCACGACCTCGCTCCTCGGCGAGAAGTTCGTCGACCTCCGCCCGCGCACGGAAGGGCCTCCCTACCTCGAGGACGGGGCCGTCCTCGGCATAGAGGACACGGGCAAGGCGTCGGAGCTCGAGGAGGTCTTCGCCGAGCTCGCAGGCATCCTCGGCTCGGGCAACCTCGAAGACCTCAACCGGTTCACCGCGTCCCAGGCCGAGATCCTGCGCGACAACGCGGGTGAGCTCCGCACGGTCCTCGCGGAGCTGAACGAGTTCACCGGCACGCTGGCTACACGCAAGGACGACATCGCCGGTGCCATCGACTCGCTGGACCGCGTCGCGCGCGCGGTCGTCGACGAGCAGGGTGTGCTCAAGCGCTTCCTCGACTCGTTCGCCGACTCGTCGGGCGTGCTGGCGGACCAGAAGGGCTCGCTGAACGATCTCCTGTTCTCCCTCGACCGCTTCACGCGCATCAGCGTGCAGCTGCTCGAGGCGACCGAGTCCGGCCTCGACGAGCAGTTCCGTGAGCTCCGGCCCGTGCTGCGGACGGTCGTGCGCAACAGCGAGCGAGTGCGCGAGACCGTCCAGACGCTCGCGACGTTCTCGGAGTACTTCCCGGAGAGCATGCCGGGCGACTACCTGCAGCTCGACGTGTGCCAGGCGCTGCCCGAGGACTACGAGCAGGGCACGACGTGCCCGCAGTCGGACAACGGTGACCCCGGCGACGGCCTCTCCCGCGGGCGTGACGGCCGCAATCGGGCCGACGAGATGAGCGACCTCGAGCGCCTCCTGCGCAAGCCGCTCGAAAGGCGAGGGCGATCCTGATGGCGATCTCGCCGAAGACCAAGGTCAAGGTCAACGTCGTCGCGTTCGTCGTCCTCGGCGTGGGCCTCTCCTACGCGATGGCGACGCAGGTGCTGTCGGTGCTCCAGGACCGCTACAGCGTCGTCGCGACGTTCCCCGACGCCGGCGGGGTGTTCACGAACCAGGAGGTGACCTACCGCGGCATCACCGTCGGGCAGGTCGGCAAGATGTCCGTCGTCGAGGACGGCGTCGACATCGAGCTGCTCATAGACGAGGGGACGAAGATCCCCGAGGACGACGTCGAGGCACGCGTGATGTTCAAGAGCGCGGTCGGCGAGCAGTTCGTCGACCTGCTGCCCGGCTCTGACGACGGGCCGTACCTCGCGGACGGGTCGCGCATCCCGCTCGAGCAGACGTCGATCCCCGTCAGCACGCAGGACCTGCTCGCGACCCTCCAGTCGGTGCTCGAAGGCGTGCCGCCCGAAGCTCTCGCCGGCGCGATCGACTCGGCGGGCGAGGGCCTGGCCGGGCGGGGCGACGACATCGCGACGATCCTCGACTCGATGGCCCGGCTCGCCGGGCTCTTCGGCGACCGCGCCCCCGAGGTGCAGGGCATCCTCCGCAACGGCACGAAGGTCGGAGAGGCGTTCGTCGCGTCGCGCGAGGACTTCGCCGCGGCGGTGCGCGACCTCGTGATCGTGAGCGAGACGCTCCAGGGGAGCACGGACGAGCTGCGTCGCCTCCTCGTCGGGGCGAACGTCACCTCCGAGGAGCTCGTGGGCCTCATCCGCGAGAGCCGGCCGGACCTCCACCAGACGATCGCGGACCTCGCCGAGATCAACGACATCCAGGTCGAGAAGTCGAACGCTCTGAAGGCGCTGTTCGAGTACCTGCCGCGGGGGCTCGGCAACGTGGTGAAGACGTTCGAGCCGGCCACGGGGATGATCCGCTTCGGCCTCGTCACGGACACCGCGAACCACGCCTGCAGCTACGGGACCGAGCGGCGTCAGCCGGAGGACCGCGGCCCCCACCTCCCGCCGCGCAACGCGCGTTGCTCGAACCCGCCCGACGGCGAGGAGCAGGTGCCGGGGACCGCCGCGGTGCCCCCGGTGGAGCCCGCAGCTCCCGACACGACCGGGATCCTGGGCCTCGACGAGGCCGCGGCAGGCGACTCCCGTCTGCCGAACCGGATGAGCGACTGGTCGTGGACGCTCGTCTACCTCAACTCGCTGTAGCCGCCCGCGAACGTAGGATCGTTCGATGGACACCCCCGTGGAAGGCGTGCAGCCGGCCGCGTCCGAACGACCGTCGCGCAAGGTCCCGATCCTCGTCGCGGCCCTCGTGTTCGCGCTCGCGGCCGCGGGAGCCTTCG
>DASQDO010000342.1:0-2157 GCA_035634135.1 Actinomycetota bacterium | reverse complement strand
ACCGTGTGTTCGACCAACTACCCTCCGCACCTGCCATTGAACCGAAATACTTTTGGAATGTCCACAAAGGCCGCGCTTCGGTTGCTGTCGGACGAGGTCGCGGCGTGCCGGGCCTGTCCGAGGCTCGTCGCGTGGCGCGAGAAGACCGCCCGGGAGAAGCGGGCGTCGTTCGCGGACGAGGAGTACTGGGGCCGCCCGATCCCCGGCTACGGCGATCCCGATGCCCGGATCCTCGTCGTCGGGCTCGCGCCGGCGGCCCACGGCGGGAACCGAACGGGCCGCATCTTCACCGGCGACCGGTCGGGCGACTGGCTGTTCGCCTCGATGTACCGGCAGGGCCTCACGAACCAGCCGCACTCCGTCCACAGAGACGACGGGCTCGAGCTCGTCGACGCGTACGTCGCCGCGGCCGTCCGCTGCGCGCCCCCGGACAACAAGCCCGCGATCGACGAGAGGGACCGCTGCCTTCCGTACCTCGTGAGAGAGGTGCAGCTGCTGCCTGCCCTGCGAGTCGTGGTCGCGCTCGGAGGCTTTGCCTGGGACGCGTGGCTGCGAACCGCGCGCGCCCTCGGGCACACGCCCCCGCGGCCCAAACCGCGCTTCGGCCACCTTGCCGAGGCCGAGGTGGGGCCGCACACGCTCCTCGGCTCGTACCACCCGAGCCAGCAGAACACTTTCACCGGCCGGCTGACCGAGGAGATGCTCGACGCGGTCTTCGCGCGCGCCCGGGCTCTGGCCGGGCTAGGCGACGCTCCCTTCGAACAGCGCCTCTAGCCGCGCGACCTCGGCCATCGGCGCGACCCTGCGGAAGCGCGGCGCGGCCTGCTCCCAGTGCCGCAGCAGCGCAGCGGCACGCCCCGATCCCGTCGCCCGTGCATGCCGCTCGATCACGCGCCGCAGCGAGTCCAGCTGAGAGAGCGTCGGTTCGTAGGCCGCTACCAGCTGTGTGTTGAGGTTCGCCGCGAGGAGGTCGTCGGGATCGAAGACGTAGGCCTCGCCGCCGCTCATCCCCGCCCCGACGTTGCGGCCCGTCGGCCCGAGGATCACGACGGCGCCGGCGGTCATGTACTCGCACGCGTGGTCACCCGTCCCCTCGACGACGGCGACGGCGCCGGAGTTCCGCACGGCGAAGCGCTCGCCCGCGCGCCCCGCGACGAACAGCGTCCCTCCGGTGGCGCCGTACAGGACCGTGTTGCCGACGAGCACCGGATCGCCGGTGTCGTCGTCCGGGGGACGCACGACCACGCGGCCCCCGGCCATCCCCTTGCAGACGTAGTCGTTGGCGTCGCCCTCGAGCACGAGCTCGACGCCCTCGGCGAGGAACGCGCCGAAGGACTGGCCGGCGTGGCCCTCGAAGCGAGCGACGGCGAGGCCGCGGCCGTGACGGGGGCGCTTCTCGAGGGCCGCGGAGAGCCGAGCTCCGCCCGCCCGCTCGGCGGTCGTGATCGGGTACGAGACCTGCGTCACGCGTCCCGCGAGCACGTCGTCGACGACGTCGTCGTGGAGCCGGTCACCGAGCTCGGACCTGACCGCGTGATGCCTTCCCGTCGAGACGGCGGCGGGGGCCCGCTCGAGCAGCGGCGACAGGTCCAGCGCGTCGGCGCGGGCGTCGCCGGTCACCTTCTGCTCCAGCAGGTCCGTGCGCCCGATGGCCTCGGCGATGCTCCGCAGGCCGAGGCCCGCGAGCAGCGTCCTCGCCTCCTCCGCCACGAGCAGCAGGTAGCGGGCGACCATCTCCGGCGTGCCGGCGAACTTCGCCCGCAGCGCGGGGTTCTGCGTCGCGATACCGACCGGGCACGTGTCGCGGTGACAGGTGCGCACGAGGATGCATCCCTCCGCGACGAGCAGCGCCGTGCCGAACGAGAACTCGTCCGCTCCGAGGAGAGCGGCGACGACGACGTCGCGTCCGGTCTTCAGCCCTCCGTCCACGCGCAGGCGGGCGCGGCCCCGCAGACCGTTCGCCGCGAGCGCGGCGTGTGCCTCGGCGAGCCCGAGCTCCCACGGCATCCCCGCGGTCTTGATCGACGAAAGAGGGCTCGCGCCGGTGCCGCCGTCGCCGCCGGAGACGTGCACGACGTCGGCGAGACCCATGACGACGCCCGCGGCGACGGACCCGACGCCTTGGGATGAGACGAGCTTCACCGAGACGTCCGCTTC
>DASQDO010000341.1:0-1604 GCA_035634135.1 Actinomycetota bacterium | reverse complement strand
CCCGACCCCGTGGTGGTCGGCCTAATCCCTGCGACCGCCATGCCGCACTCCGAGGCGATCCAGTACCGGCCCTCGCTGCTCGTGTTCCCCCGCTACACCGAGGGGGCCGAGCCTTCTTCCCGCCGCCTGACGGCGGCGGAGACCGTCGCCTGGTGCGGGGACAACCTCCACTCCCGGGGGCCGGGGGAACCGGGCGTGCTCCCCGCCGTCGCCCGGCTCGGCACGTCGACCCCCGGCTACGCCGTCCGCTACGGCTCGACCGCAGATGCACTGGAACTTTTGGAGTAGTGTCTTGTGGACGCCCGTTCGATGGAATAATCTCCCTCACTATTCAGCATGGGCACCGAGAGGGGCGGTTTGTGATCGACAAGGAACTGGAGCTCAACGAACAAGGCCACGCGCGGCGGCGCTTCCTCAAGCAGGCTGCGACGGTTGCATGGGCCAGCCCCTTCATCGTGACGATGATGAGTCGCGGCGCGCAAGCGCAGCAGACCACGGTGTGCGGCGAGCTGGACCCCAACGAGTCCGGCGTGTGCGTCGAGACCGCGCCTTGCGGGACGGCTCAGTTCTGCGTCCCGAGCCCGGTGCTCGGGAACCCGACGCGTTGCGCCTGTGCGTCGACCCCCGGCTAGACCTTCGTAGACGAAAAAGAGCCCCCGCGAGGGGGCTCTTTTCATTACCGGCGTATACCGCCGTTGTGTAGTCCTCGCTCGGTCTAGGCCCGCCGGACCTCCACGACCCGGCCGCTCGCCCGGAGCGACTCCTCGGCGGCCTCGATCGTCGCGACGACCGACAGCGCGGTCTCCTCGCGTCCGTTCGGGGTCTCGCCCCGGCCGACGCGGCCCAGGAACTCGCCGAGCTCGGCCCTCAGCGGCTCCCACGTCCCCACCCGCGGCGACACCACGTCGCCCGAGCGGTAGGAGGTCTTGTACTGGCCGAAGTCCTCGGGGGCCGGCACGTTCACGCCCTTGTCGTAGACCTTGACGGGCTCTTCGACGTTCGTGTCCTCGTAGACGACCATGCGCTTGTCGCCGACGAGCGTCGTGCGGCGCATCTTCGTCGGCGCGAGCCACGAGAGGTGGACGTTCGCGATGCAGCCGGACGGGAACTGGAGGTCGACGAACGCCACGTCGGCCGGGCCGAACCCGTGGACCGACTTGCCCATCGCCGATACCGCGACCGGCGTCTCCTTCAGCCAGTAGACGAGGATCGACAGGTCGTGCGGGGCGAGGTCCCAGATCACGCTGACGTCGGACTGGTGGATCCCGAGGTTGACGCGGGAGCTCTGCGCGTAGAGCGGCTTGCCCACCTCGCCCTCGGCGATGAGCCGTTCAACCGCCTGGACCGGCGGGCTGTGGAGGAACGTGTGCCCGGCCATGACGAGGAGACCCCGCTGCTCGGCGGTCTCGATCAGCGAGTACGCGTCGGCGTACGACGTGGCGAGCGGCTTCTCGACGAGGACGTTGACGCCAGCGGCGAGCGCCTTGGCCGCCAGCGGGGCGTGCGTCCGCACCGGCGTCGCGAGGATCACGCCCTGGAGCGACTGGTCGGTGAGGAGCTCCTCGTAGTCCGTCGCGCCGATCACGCCTGGGTCCTGCTGGCAG
>DASQDO010000340.1:0-2365 GCA_035634135.1 Actinomycetota bacterium | reverse complement strand
CGTGACCATCGGCGCGTCCGCGTACTGGTTCTACCGGCGCGGCTACTGGCGTCTCGCGCTGTTCATGGTGGCCACGCCGTTGATCGGAGGCATCATCAGCACGGCGGTGAAGGTCCTCGTCGACCGGCCTCGGCCCGAGCTGGACGACCCGATAACGCACGCGTTCGGCAAGAGCTTCCCGTCGGGCCATGCCATGACGTCGACGGTCGCGTACGGCACCCTGCTGCTCGCGTTCATGCCGATGCTCCCGCCGCGCTGGCGCCCGCGCGCGATCGCCGGCTACGTCGCGCTGGTCCTGTTGATCTCGGCGTCGCGCCTCGGGCTCGGCCTCCACTACCTGAGCGACGTCCTCGGCGGGATCGTGCTGGGGGCCGCGTGGCTGTGCGTGTCGGTCGCGACGTTCCGGGTCTGGCGCCGCGAGCAGCGAAAGCGCTTGCCGGAGGTCTTGGAGGGCGTCGAGCCCGAGGTCGCGGCCGAGGTCTGACGGTTACAGCGGGACGATGCTGGACGCCTTGGCGCAGTACACGAGCCCGACCGACAGCATCTCGCGACCGGCTTTCCGGCTCACCTTCGCGAGCTTCCGCGCGGCCGTGCGGAAGTCCCCGTAGTCACCACCCTCGAAGGTCTCGGCAACGTCACCGATCGACTGGAACCGCTCCTTGTTCATCCGGATGATCTTCTTCACCGGGATCCCCTCGACGCCGGGGGACGTCGCGTCCCTCACCGCTCGGGCTATCCCAGCGGAGAGCCGGCGGCCGAGGTCCAGCGTCAGCGCGACCTCCTCCGGCGTCTTCGGCGTGTCGAAGGGCTCGCCGCCGGCGTCCTCGTAGAGGTCGAAGCACGCGCGGTTCGCCTTGGCGACGAAGACGCCGTTGTCGGGGTCGACGGACGAAGGAGGTGGGCACTCGTCCGGAAGGTCCGCCGCCTCGGCCGCCTCTTCGAGCCGGACCTCCGCCTTCGCCGTCGCGACGACGGCGTCGAGCGCCTCGGCCTGGCTCGCCGCGCCGCCGCCGGTCGTCGCCTCTGCTTGCTCCTGGAGAGTCTGCGCGTATGCGTCCAGAGCCAGCGCGTACTCGTCCACCCCGGGAGCGTCTACATCCCGTAACGCGTGAGCCAGGTCCCGCTTGGCTTCGGAGAGAGCACGCGACGCCTCCACGTAATCACGCCGGTCCTCGATCTCGTAGAGCTCGTCGTGCGCCTCCGCAACCGGCGTGCACAGCTCTTCGAGCCGGTCCGAGACGTCGGCGGGGGGCGCCGACTCCGCAGCCTGGCCGGGATCGCCGGCGGGCTCGCCTCCGGCGCACGACGCGGCGAGGACGCACACCACTGCGACGAGGAGCAGCTTCCGCCCGCCCATGGGCCGAGACGATAACCCGCGGCCTAGGCCGCGGCCCACGTCTCCGCGTGGTCCGCGTCTCGGAACCCGAGGACGTTACGCACATGCGCGACGACACCGCGTCGGTGTCGATCCATTCGAAGGAGCCGGCACCGACGAGTGCCTCGACGCAGCGGTCGTCGCGCGGTGCGTCGCGTTCCTCGCGTCGAAGTCGCCGACGACCGCGATCTCGGGCCCGCTGCCGGGGCTACGCGGTGGCGGGGTCCACAGCGGTCGTGCCCGGCGCCTCGGAGTGCAACCAGGCCCCCACCGCCATCGCAGCGGCGAGCAGCGTCCCGACGAACAGCGCGATCCCGCGGCTGATCTCGACGGAGACGATCTCGTTCGAGACGCTGCCGCTCTCGTCCGGCCCGATGAGCAGCGTCAGGGCGACGAGGGCGAGCGTCGCGAACGCGAGCCCGCGGTAGACGTTCGCCCACGGGATCGAGAGGTTCGCGTTAGCGGCCCGCGCGATCACGAGCCCGGCCGCCACCAGCGCGAGGAACAGGGCCAGCTTGAGAAGGAACCCGTAGCCGTCCCAAGCGTTCAGCTTCACCGCCTGCGAGAGGCCGCCGCCTTCGGCTTCGACCTTGACCCACTGTCCGACGAACGAGAGAAGGAACAGAGCGAGCGCACTGACCCCGAGCACCTTCTCGCCGAGCGACAACCTGTCCACCGCAGACCTCCTCGCGTCACCGTCCGTAGAGGCCACTATAGGAAAGCGACCATCCGCTTCCTACGACCTTTGGGCGATTTTTCCGGCGCGAGCTAGGCCGTCGCCCGCCGGCGCCACGCGAGGGCCGAGCCCGCGACCGCTGCGGCGGCGACTGCCGGGATCCACCACGACACCGCCTCGCCGCCATCCGGGTCCGCGGGAGTGCGAGGGAAAGACGGCTCTTCGGGGGCTTCCGGCGGGGCATGCGCACCCGGAGGGCGCAGCCGGGCGAGGCCGTCCCGGTAGACGGTCGTTCCCGAGCAGGCGTTGTCGCT
>DASQDO010000339.1:0-5515 GCA_035634135.1 Actinomycetota bacterium | reverse complement strand
GAAACCTTCGCGACCCGGACGCGAAACCGCCGGGCCCGAATGGCAGGGCCCGGCGGATCGGACTTCGCGACCTAACGGCAGCGGGGGATGAACTTCTGGCCCACGCTCGTGTTGCAGACGACCTCGACCAGCTTGCACATGTCGCCCAGCTCGGTCTGGCACGACGCGTGCGCCGGCGCGGCCGGGGCCACCAGCGCGGCCGCGGTCAGGGAGCCGACCAGGAGCATCCGAACCTTCGTCATGACGCTTCCTCCTAGCAGTAGAAGACCTTGTGACCGAAGACCTTCGTCCAGACACCGTCGGCCGGCGTCGTCCAGTCGCACGGCGGGCACGGGTTCTCGGGCTGACAGGCGGACGCCGGCGCGGCCGGCAGGACGAGCGCACCGACGGCGACGCCGGCTACGAGCAGACCCTTCAGCTTGCGCATCTCGGAGTCCTTTCCTAGAAGGTGCAGCGGATGAAGTCGTCGCCGGTCAGCTTGTTCCACGTGTTGTTGATGGTCTTGGTCGGATCCTCGGCGCACGGACACGGTCCGTCGGGCTGGCACGCCGATGCGGGCGCGGCGCCGAGGGCGAGGGGCGCGGCAGCGAGGGCGAGGACGACGAACAGGCGGAGACGCTTCAACTTGACCTCCCACGTTGAATTCGGACAAACGTGGAGGACTTATACCAAGGGGGCCGATCTCCTGCCCGAAAAGGTCAGGCCCTGGGGTCGGCCACCCGGCTCTCGTCGGCTATTGGTAGGCGGATGTTCGCCGACTCGTACGTGATCGTGGAGATCACGTTGTCGCGGCGCAGGAACGGCGTGTCGGCCTGGGTCACCTCGATCACGACCGTGTGGTCCTTCTCGAAGCGCCAGCCGTTGCCGTGCAGGTCGAAGACTTTGCAGTCGCGCTCCTCGTTCACCGCGGTGTTCACGCGGCACAACCCGCGGGTCACGAGCGTCATGTCGCCCCCGTCGGGCTGCCGGTCGTAGACGCGGGCGGCGATCCAGTAGTCGGTCGCCGTCGTCGTGTAGTCGAGCGTCAGCGTCGGGATGCCCAGCAGAGTGAACGGCTCCTTCAACGGCTCGCTCTCGTACTGGACGACGTTCGGCCCCGACTCGATCTCGGACGTCGTGTAGCACTTCGGGACGTTCGCGTTGCGGGACCTTGCGACGGGGTCGGACTCGACGCCGTGCAGGTCCGGGGCGAGCGTGCTCGTCGTCCCGCCCCCGCTCCACCCGAGGACTTCGTCCTGCGGCGCGAGAGCGCGCCACGTCGGTGCCGCGTAGGTGAGACCCGGCTCGTCTGCCGGCAGCGACTCGGTCGCGTTCGCGGGGCACGTCGTCGTCGACATCACCGCGTTGAGCGCCGGGCGCTTGCGCGCCCCGAGCAGATAGTGGTCGAGGAAGCGATTGATGCGGCTGTTCACGCCCTGGTGCACGAGGTTCGCAGGGGGCCGCGTCAGACGCAGCTTGCCCTTCGCGTCGCGGTAGTCGTCGAGCGTGCACACGTGACGGTCCTCACCACAGACGTCCGCCCATTCCTTGGCCTTGTTCTGCGAGTACACGTGCTGGTAGTCGCCGAAGTACATCTCGATCGGGTAGCGCGGCGAGAGCTTCTTGAGCTTGTTGTAGAAGCGCACTGTCTCGATCGCGGGGAACAGCGGGTCGGTCGTCGCGGCCGCCGAGAAGATCGGGATCTTCAGGCCCTTCGCCACGCGCTTCCAGAACGGCTCCTGGTAGTACGCGGAGCTGTCGGTGACGAGGCGCTCGGCGAGAGGCTCGAGCACGGGGTCGCCGTCGTACGGCTCTCCCTGCTGGAGTCGCACGTACGCGTCGTAGACGTACTGCGGCAGGTGGACGTGATCGCCTCCGTGGTTGTTCGCGGAGGCGACGAAGCCGGACACGATCGACTGCTTCATCACGCCGAGCGGTGAACGCGACAACGCCTGCTTCGGGTCGACCGGGGCGACGAACGGCTTCTTCGTCCCCGGCACGCGGTCGTAGAAGTGGCCACTCGACACGAGCGACTCGAGGATGTCGGTCGGGGCGAAGCGCGGGACGATCGCGCCGACGCGCATCGGGATCGCGTTCGCCGGCGACCTCCACTTGTGGTCGGTGACCGCCAGCCACGCGAGCCAGCCCCCGTACGACCCTCCGTTGATCGCGATCTTCTTGGGGTTGATCGAGAACAGGGGCTCGTCACCCGCGGCGACCCGGTCGGCGTCGTAGTCCGCGAGGAGACCCGCGAGGTACTGGAAGTCGTTGAGCTCGTAGCGGCGCGAGTCGAGCTGCGCCGTCCCCGACGCCCCGCCCTCCTGGTTGTTGCGGTGGCCGCGCGCTCGGTAGTTCACGACTACGTAGCCGCGCGCGGCGAACCACGCGTTGCTCTGGTGCCACGTCTCGGTCGACCCCTGGACGTTCGCGGCCTCCCAGCGTGCGTCGGTCTCGCCGAACCCGTGCGCGAGCACCATGACGGGACGGCCCCCGCGCGGGACCCGCCTCGTCGCGGGCGGCAGGCTGATGTCGACGTCGAGCGTGACGCGGTCGCCTTGCTCGTCGGGCTGGAGGTCGTCGCGCTCGTCGGCCGCCGCGGCTTCCTCCTCCGTCGCCGGGGCGGGCAACCCCGTGTAGTCGTCGCCGCTCTCCGTCGGGTGGTAGGCGACCGGGACCGGGATCCCGTTCGCGCCCCCGCCCTCGCCCGGGGCACCGTCGTCGCAGAAGCGGAACGGGAGATCGGTGCCGTTGGACGCGTCGCCGTCGGCCGCGTCCGCGTCCTCGCATGCGCCGACGAGACCCGTCAGAGACTCGAGGCTCGCCACGATCACGGGATGGCGCTCGGGCGGCTCCTGCGCGGCCCCCGGCACGCCCGGGAGAGGAAGGGCGAGCGCGTGCGCGAGCAGCAAGGGGAGGGCCCACCGGGAGATCGAGTGCATAGGCGCTCAATTCTCCCCCAGGGGGCCGGGTACCGCGGCTGTTTGGCTAACCTCGGCCCATGGCGAGATTCCCGAAGCCGAAGGCGAAGACCGAGGCGCGCAACGAGTGGGCCGCGTCGATCCGCGAGCGCCTGCCGGAGTGGCTCGACGAGAACGCTCCGGACAACGCCCGCGGGATGATCTCGGGCAACGGCGCGGTCGAGGTGCTCATCGGCGCCAGCAAGGTCGCGTCGTTCCTGCCGACGGCGACCGGGCTGAGCGCGTACCTCGTGGGCGCGACCGACACCGAGGTGAAGAGGATCGAGCGGCTGTGCGAGAGGGCGGGCGTCCCGGAGGAAGCCCGGCCCCCGCGCACGAGCAAGTACGTGCTGGTGAAGGTGAGAGACGACGCGACGCTTGCCACGGTGGCCGAAGCGCTACGCCTTCACTGCATAGGCCGCCGCTGAGCGCGGGCTAGTTCACGTGGATGTGGCCGCACATGCCGTTGCATTCGCCGTCGTTCAGCGTCGAGTGCAGCGTGCAGCGGTAGTACTTGGCCCCCCTCGTCGTGAACTTCTTCGACGTGCGTTCACCCGGGTTGATCGTCGTGTTCTTCGTCGCCCCCGAGTAGAACGTCACCGTGTGGTTCACGTCCGTCGGGTTCTTCCATACGACCTTGTCGCCCTTGGCCACCGAGAAGTTGGCCTTGTTCCACACGAACTTCCCGTCCTTCTTCACGGCCCTCACGCGCGTCGTGTCGCCCAGCGACGGAGCCGCCAGCCCGACCACCGCGACAGCGGCCGCCACGCCGACTCCGAGCCTCTTGGTCCACCTTCCCGACACGTTGCCTCCTTCCCTCATGGATGCTTCTTCCAAGGTACCCAGCGCGGGGTTCTAAGCGTCCGGAAATCCGGCGAATTACAAGGCCTCTGGCACATACTCCACTCCCCCAGCTTCGACGATCGAAGCGGGCGTGAGAACGGAAACGGAGGGGTGGATGAGCGAGGCAGCGTTGCCTGAATGGGAGCCGATGCTGGTGGACGAGGCGATCGAAGCCGCCGAGCGCCGGCTGCGCCAGGAGGACGAGCGGGCTCACAAGCGAGCCGTCCAGCTCGCCCGGGAGCAGGGCTACCACCGCCTCGCCGTCGAGATCGACCGGCCGTCCCGCACCAAGATCAGCCCCGACCAGCTCTCGTTCTTCCCAAAGGACCCCACGCTCTTCGACCGGGACTGACGGCACCCCCTCTGGACTAGGAGCCCGTCCGCGGTCAAACTCCCCGGATGCGTCGCTCCGGGACCCTCTTCGTCGCGCTCGCGCTCGTCCTGCTGACGGCCGCGTCCGCGACCGCCCGGCCCGCCTGGAAGCGCAGGATCGACAAGCTCGTACGGGGCCATTCGATCGGCGTCTCGGTCGCCGAGGACGGACGCTCCCTGTACCGGTACGCCGACAAGACCAAGCGCATCCCCGCGTCGAACCAGAAGATGCTGCTGTCGATGGCGGCGCTCGATCGCCTCGGCCCCGACTTCGAGGTCATCACGATCGTGAGCGCGCAGGGAATCCGCGGCCGCGTCGTCAACGGGGACCTGTGGATACTCGGACGAGGTGACCCCACGCTGACCGGCGGAGGCGCGCACGGCCGCGCGCTGCCTTTCCGGCCGGCCCGGATCGCGCAGCTCGCCGCACAGATAAAGGGGGCCGGGATCCGCCGCGTCCGCGGGAGCGTCATGGGGAGCACCGGCTACTTCGCGCGCGACTGGTACGCGCCCGGGTGGAAGTCCTCGTTCGCCGCGTACTACGTCGCGCTCCCGACGGCTCTAACGTTCGAGGGCAACGTCTACCAGGGCCGGCACGTCACGAACCCCGAATGGCGCGCGGCACGTGCGCTGACGCGGCGCCTCCAGGCGAAGGGCGTGCGCGTCGCCGGCCGGCCCGGCACCGGCGCACCGCCCGCGAAGACGACCACGGTCGCGCAGGTCCGGTCGGCGCCGCTGCAGACGCTGCTCGCTTACACGAACCGGCAGTCGTCGAACTTCTTCGCCGAGGTGACCGGCAAGCGACTCGGCGCGTCCGCCCGCAAGCCCCCGGGGACGATCGCCAAGGGGGCCGCGGTCATCGCGCAGTGGACGAGGCGCCACGGTGTCGAGGCGATCGCGCGCGATTCCTCGGGGCTCTCTTCCGAGAACCGAGTGTCGCCACGGGGACTCGTACACCTCTTGGAAGAGGCGGAGACGAAGCCCTGGATCGGCGCCTTCCGCCGCGGCCTCCCCGTGCCCGGCCAGGGAACGCTCGAGGACCGGCTGCAGGGCGTGAAGATGCGTGCCAAGACCGGAACGCTCGACGGCGTCTCCGCCCTCTCCGGATGGGTGTGGATGGAGAGGACGGACTCGTGGGGCGAGTTCTCGATCCTCTCTAGCGGTATGTCGAAGTCACAGGCCGTCGAGATCGAGGACGCGATCGTCCGGACGCTCGCACGCTCCGCGCGTCACGGCACCAGGACGACCGGGACGCTCACGACGTGGATGGGCCTGCCGTCCTGGGCCGACGACTCGAACACCAGGATCAGCGCCTCTGTCTCCTCGGGCATCTGGACCCGGACGTTCTTGCTGTAGGTCCCCCG
>DASQDO010000338.1:0-3579 GCA_035634135.1 Actinomycetota bacterium | reverse complement strand
GAGGGGGCGGAGGCTCCGGATGGGTCCGGCTCCTGCGCGCGCCGAACGACATCGAGGCGCACCTGCTCGCGGGGCGGCTGAACGAAGCCGGCGTCGAGGCGCGGATCGTCCGCGAGACGGGCGCGCCGAGCGCCTGGCTCTACGGCGCGTCTAAGCCGTGGGCGCCGGTGACCGTCATGGTCCGTCAGCGCCAGCTCGACGACGCGCGGCTCGTGCTCGCGGAGGTCTCGCTGGAAGCCCCCGACCACGTGCGCGAGGTCGCCGTCGCGCCGGGATGGCGCGTCCCCGTCGTGTGGTGGGCGACCGCGCTGACGCTCGGCGTGCTCGTCACGGGGGCCGCGCTCGCGCAGGTTGCCGACGCGACGTTCGCGCGCTGCCACGTACCGATCCTCTGTAACGACTAGAGAGCAAGGAGGCTCTTTTCCAAGTGAGCGACTTCAGGATCGAGCACGACACGATGGGCGAGGTGCGAGTCCCCGCCACCGCCCTCTACGGCGCCCAGACCCAGCGGGCGCGCGAGAACTTCCCGATCTCGGGCTTCGCGCCGCAGCCCGACTACGTGTGGGGCATGGTCATGATCAAGAAGGCCGCGGCCCTCGCGAACATGGACACCGGCCGCCTCGACAAGGAGATCGGCGAGGCGATCGTCGCGGCCGCGGACGAAGCGCTCTCCGGGGCGCTCGCCGAGCACTTCGTGATCGACCCGTGGCAGGCGGGGGCCGGGACCTCGCACAACATGAACGCGAACGAGGTGCTCGCGAGCCGCGCATCGCAGATCTTGGGTGAAGACCATCGAGTCCACCCGAACGACCACGTCAACCTCGCGCAGTCGAGCAACGACACGAATCCCACCGCGGTCCGGCTCGCCACGCTGCGCGTGCTGCCGAAGCTCCTCGTCGCGCTCGAGGGGCTGCACCGCAGCCTCGACACCAAGGCGCGCGAGTTCGACGGGATCGTGAAGACGGCGCGCACGCACCTCCAGGACGCGGTCCCGATCCGCATGGGCCAGGAGTTCTCCGGCTACGCCGCCGCGATCGAGAAGGCGATCGACCGCATCCGCGACGCCGGCAAGAGCCTCGAGGAGATGAACCTCGGCGGGACCGCCGCCGGCACCGGCATCAACGCCGAGCCCGAGTACATCGAGGGCGTCGTCCAGCACCTGAGGGACCTGACGGGCTTCGACCTCCGCCAGGGCGAGAACTTCTTCCGGCTGACGCAGTCGGGCGGGGACATGGCGCACTTCTCGAGCGCGGTCCGCAACGCCGCGGTCGAGATCTCGCGCATCGCCTCGGACTTCCGGCTGCTCGCGTCAGGCCCCCGCAGCGCGATCGCCGAGATCATCCTCCCGCCGGTGCAGCCGGGGTCGTCGATCATGCCGGGGAAGGTCAACCCGTCGATGGCCGAGATGATGAACATGGTGTGCTTCCAGGTCATCGGCTGCGACGAGGTGTGCTCGCTCGCGGCGCACGGGGGCCAGCTCGACCTCAACGTGTTCTGGCCGCTGTTCGGCTTCAACCTCCCGTTCTCGATGACGATCCTCGCGAACGGCGTCACCGCGTTCACCGAGCGTCTGGTCGACGGCATCAAGGTCGACGAGGACCGCTGCCGCGAGCTGATGGAGCAGTCGCTGATGCTGTGCACCGCGCTGACCGACTACATCGGCTACGAGGCCGCGGCCGGTCTCGCCAAGGAGGCGTACCGCGATCGCAAGACGATCCGTCAGGTCGCGCTCGAGCACGACGTAATGCCGGCCGAGGAGCTCGACAAGGTGCTCGACGGGATGCCGATGACCGAGCCGGGGGTCCCCGGCAAGTCGTAGGCGCTCACCGAATCCTCACAACTTCATCGCAGGGCGTCCGTGTCTAGACGCGGCCCCCGCTCGATAATCGGGATCGCATGCGACTTGCCTTCTGGAGGAAAGAGCCGGATCCGTTCGCGCCCGACGCGATGGACCGGACGACGCGCGGGCGCCTCAGGAGACGCCGTCGCCGGCGCTGGCAGATCGCGGGGATAACGCTGTCGCTGCTGTTGCTCGCCGGCACGGGGACGCTGAAGTACCTCTACGACCGCCTCGAGGACATCGTCCAGGAGCCCGTCCCCGAGGTGAAGGCCGAAGAGGACGAGCTGGACCCGTTCAACGCGCTGCTCGTCGGATCGGACTCGCGCGAGGGCCTCACGGAAGAGGAGCAGCTCGCGTTCGGCGCCGAGGAGGTCGGGGGGCAGCGCGCCGACACGATCATCCTGGCCCACGTCGACCCGGCCGACAACCGCGTGACGATGATCCAGTTCCCGCGCGACCTCTACGTGCCGATCGACGGCGCCGGCTCTAACAAGGTCAACACCGCGCTGATGAACGGGCCCTCACCGCTGGTGAGGACGATCGAGGACCTGACGGAGATCGAGATCAACCACTACGCGCAGATCAACATCGCGGGGTTCCGCGACATCGTCGACGCTATCGGCGGCGTCGAGATCTGCATCCCCGACCCGATCCCGTTCGACCCGAAGACCGGGATCGAGGTCCCCGAGGAAGAGACCGGGATGGTGAAGTTCGACGGCGAGCGGGCACTGCGGTTCGTCCGGTCGCGCAACTACGCGTCCGGTGACTTCGAACGCATCGCGAACCAGCAGAAGTTCATGTCCGCGGCGCTGCGGAAGGTGACGTCGACGAGCACGTTCTTCCGCCCGAACCGGATCGTCGCGCTCTACAGAGCCGTCGGCGACAACCTCGTGCTCGACGAGGGGACGAAGCTGTCGCGGCTGCGGAGCATCGCGCAGCGCCTGCGGTCGTTCGACCCCGAGACGTACGAGGCCTACATCGTGCCGAACCTCGGGACGGCGACGAACGAGGCAGGGTCCGTCGTGCTCCCGGACGACGAGGCGATGCAGGTGATGTTCGACGCCGTCGCCGCGAACGAGTCACCGGCGGACGCCGACGGCGTGCCGGACGTCGACCCGTCCACGATCCGCGTCGGCATCTACAACGGCAGCGGGATCGAGGGGGCCGCGGACTCGGGCGCGTTCGCGCTGGACGAGGCGACCGCGCACGGCGAGAAGCGGATCGACATCGTCGAGATCGGCAACGCTCCCCGCACCGACTTCAAGAAGACCGTCGTTCGTTACGACGATTCCAACCTCGGCTCGCTGGAACAGGCGGGGCTGATCGCGGCGGCGCTCCCGGGGGCCCGTGTGCAGGAGCGCAAGGTCCCCGACGGCGTCGACGTGATGGTGATCGTGGGGGCGTCGTTCGAGACGCAGAGGCTCGTGCGGATCGAGCCGATCGAGCTGCCGGCCCCGGCCGACCCACCCCCGGAGTGCCGCCGCTAGCCACGATCCGTCGTGTCGTTCTTGGCGGATCGTCGAGACGACCGTCGTGTCGTTCCTGGCGGATCGTCGAGACGATCCGTCGTCAGACGCGCATGATCTCGCCTACCGGCGTGCGGTCCATGCGCTTCTGCAGGCGGCGGGCCGTCCATGCCGTCACCACCGTCACCGTCACGCCCGCGAGGATCGCGACCGTGACCGGCACGACGAAGATCGGGCTCGGCTCCAGGTCGGGGTGGATGTCCAGCCGTTCGT
>DASQDO010000337.1:0-3693 GCA_035634135.1 Actinomycetota bacterium | reverse complement strand
GAAGGCCGCGCACATGGCGGGCTTCGAGTACATGACGCACGACGACCCCGCCCCTCCGGTGGGGCGAACCTGGGACCAGCGGATCCGCGACTGCGGCTACTCCAGCGGGGCCGGCGAGAACATCGCGTACGGCTACCGGACGCCGCAGGCCGTCGTGGAGGGGTGGCTCGACTCCGCCGGACACCGGCGCAACATCGAGAACCCGTCGTACAAGGTCATCGGCGTGGGGGCCGCGGTGAACGCGGACGGGACGCCGTACTGGGCCCAGATCTTCGGTCTGAGGGTCGAGGCCGGGGACGTCGCGCAGGTCCCGTCACCGGCTCCGGTTCCGCCCCCTCCCCTGCCGAGCCCGACTCCGACTCCGACTCCGACTCCGACTCCGACTCCTCCGTCGGTCCCGGGCGCGCCGCTCGTCGCGGACGACTCCGTGACCGTCCCCGAGGACACGAGCGCCCGCATAACGCCGCTCTCGAACGACAGCGGTATCGGAGACCTCTTGGCCGTCGGCGAGCCGGCCCACGGGACGGTCAGCCTGGGCTCGGGCGACGAGGTCGTCTACGTCCCGGACCCCGACTTCCACGGCTCCGACTCGTTCACGTACTCCGCGTTCGGGGCCTCTGCGCCCGGACGTGTGACGGTCACGGTCGAACCACGCAACGACGCGCCTCGGGCGGGGGACGACTCCGCGGCGACGCGGGCGCGGCGAGCGGTCAGGGTCGACGTGCTGGCGAACGACCTCGACGCCGACGGCGACCGCCTGCGCGTGAAGTCGATCGTCCGTGCGCCCTACTACGGCTCCGCGAAGTTGGAGGGCGGCGAGATCGTCTACCGCGCCCGCCGCGGCAGCGGAGGACGCGCCGACCGCGTGACGTACAAGGTCTCGGACGGCAACGGCGGCACCGCGCTGGCGACGCTGGAGGTACGCGTCAAGCGTTAGCGGCGAATGGCCCGCATCTTCTGACATGAGCACGCGCTCTTCGAACAGCGTGGCGAACCTGTGGCCCCGGTTCCACCGGTAGCGGGGGCCGCAGCAGGGTGGCGTCTAGAGCGTCAGTGGTAGACGTACACGGTCGTGCCGATGTCGGCCTTGCCGTACACCCACGTCGCCGACCACATCGGGACCCGCGCGCACCCGTGGCTCGCGTTGTACGTCGGCACCTCGGGCCATCCGTGGAAGGCCCTCAGCCCGTCGAAGTAGCTCGGGTAGTAGAGGCGGTTCGGGCTGTAGCCCTCGAGCTTGCGGTAGACGTGGAACGTCCCGTCCCGGGTCGCGCCGCCGGCCCCGGTCGAGGTGTGGAGGACGTGGGTCACCTTCCCGTCCTCGACCATCAGGACGACCTGCTTCGTCTGGTCGATCTCGATGTGGAAGCCCTTGCCCCCGTGCCGCGGCTTCGCCACGTTCGCCCGGGCCAGCGCCGCCCAGGTCGGGCCGTCGACGGTGCCGAGCCGGGCCCGGCCCTCGATCTTGTTGAACGCCCGCATGGCGTCGGCCGTGTCGATCCCGAAGCGGCGGTTGCAACCGAGCAGCTTGTACCTCAGCTCGCACAGGCGCTGCTCGAGCAGACGCACGTACACGCCGCGGGCGCCCACAGAGAGATAGGGGAGCGGCGTCGACTTCGCGTCGGACCATTCGCCGCCGCGCACTCCTGCTTCGTCGGTGAACGACGCGATCGCGGCGAACCTGCCGATCTTGCCGATCTCGAACGTCGTCGAGAACTTGCGGCCCTTGCGCAGCTCGACCCGGCGCGTCCACGCGGACTTCCCGTCGCGGCGGAGCGTCACGGCCACGCGGCCCGACTCCTGCACCGGCGCGACGGTCCCTACGATGCGCGCCTTGCCGAACAGCCTCACCGCACGAAGCGAAACGTTGACGCGGGGGCGGACCTTGACGGTCACGGGCTCGCTAGGCACTGCGACCCACACCGCGTGGAACTGCCTGGTGCGGCGAGGCGCGACCTTGACGTGGAAGCGGCCCTTCTCGTCGGTGGTGGTCGTCGCCCATTCGTGACCGGTGTCGTCGACGATCGACACGGTCTCGCCCTCGGCGGGGGGGTCGACGGCGCCGCGCAGGATCACGCTCTGGCCGAACTCCATGATCTTGCGCCCGGCGTGCAGCGTCACCCCGGGAGCGTCCTGCGCGACGGCCGCGGGGGCCGCCGGAAGGACGAGGGATGCCACGACGAGCAGAGGCAACGCGATCCGCAGACTCGTTCTCACGGCGCCGTTCTTTCCCCGGGGTCGGTCGGTTCAAGCATCGCGATCAGCTCCGGTAGTACGTGAACTGGTCGACCATCCGGGCCGACTGCCCGCTCGTGAACTGCGTGTAGCAGGCGTCGTCGGAGTAGTCCATGAAGTTGTGGATCGGGTCGAAGCCCGGCTCCGAGCACGAGTCCTGGCCCTCGGGGCAGCCGCTGGTGGCGATGCGCTGCGCCGGCGTGTCGGCGACGTAGTCGCCGTTGGCGTTGCAGCCGCCCTGGAAGGTGTGGAAGAGCCCCAGCCAGTGGCCCGCCTCGTGCGTCGCGGTGAACCCGAGGTTGAACCTCGTGACGTGACCGCCCGGGAGCGAACCCGCGTGGACGACGATCCCGTCGCGCTCGGGGTGCTCGCGATACGACGAGGGGAACGTCGCCCATCCGAGGAGCCCGCCGCCTGCCGTCGAGTAGACGTTGAGGGCGTTCGCGCCACCGCGTCGCAGCGCCGCCTTCGCGTCGCGCTCGGCCTTCGAGCCGTAGCCCATGTTGAACCACTCGGCGTTGACCGTCCGGGTGACCCCTTCGAGCCGGAACGTGAACGGGGTCTTGAACCCGCCGTAGGAGCCGCCGAACGACTTGTTGAGCGCGGTCATCTGTGCGGCGATCTGGGCGTCGGTGACGTTCCCGGCCTCGGGAGTCGTGCCCGCGCTGATCACGTGGAAGTAGACGGGGATCGTCGCCGAGAACTTCTTCGGGCGCTTGTGCGTCGGCGGGACCTCCTCGCCGGTCATCCCCTCGGGCTCGCGGGCGGTCGAGCTGCCCCTCGCCGCCGACGTGACGCCGTGGGGATCGTCCGCGGGGTCGCAGAACGCCGTAGCGCTGAGGACGTTGGTCGGGACCGCGACGAGCGGGAGCGCGAGGAGCGCGCCGAACAGGGCGAGACGGATCCGGGGGCGATTCTCGGGCACGGTTTCTCCTCGGCGCTAGGGGGGCCGCAACCCAAGCAATCTAGGGGGCCGGGGGCCGGGGGACAAGGGGCTTGCGCCGCTTACGGAGGCCGGGCCTAGCCCACCACGCTGCGCTGGTCCATCAGCAGCTGGTTCGACTCCAGGAACTTCTCCGTCAGGTAGAAGGCCTCGCGCGTCATCGTGCGCGTCCGGAGGCTGAAGATCAACGAGAGCTCGCGGCGGTCCCGGTAGTGCGTGTAGCACTTGATCGTCGACGCGTCTATCTGCAGCTCGTTCCACGACGGTGGCGTGAGGCCGCGCAGCCGCTTCGTCGTCGCCGTGCTCGAGTTGCAGATCAGCATCCCGTTCAGCCCCCAGAAGTACGGCACGTGCTTGTGCCCCGAGAGCGCGACGTCGATGTCGAGCTGGGTCAGCTCGGCCAGCACGTCGCCGGCGTCCAGGATGATGTTGCGCTCCCGCCCCGTCCCCGGGATGGGGACGAGATGGTGGTGGATGACGAACACTGTGATGTCGTTCGGCTCGTCGAACTGGTC
>DASQDO010000336.1:0-6358 GCA_035634135.1 Actinomycetota bacterium | reverse complement strand
CTTCCTCGCCCTCGGCAACCTCGCCATCTTCTCGGCGATGGTCTGGGCGAAGACGACCGCGCCGGCACAGAACGTCCCGGCCCCCGCAGGCGTCATGAACTTCCAGGTCGTCGATGACACCGTCTGGCGAGGCTCGCACCCGAAGGAGGAGACGTTCCGCGAGCTTGCGAAGCGCGGCGTCACGACGATCGTCGACCTCCGTGCCGAAGAGTGGGTCGACGAGGACGAGAAATTCCTGCGCCGCCTCGGCATCACGCGCTTCAACATCCCGCTGCGCGACGGCCAGGTCCCGACCGAGGCGCAGGTCCAGAGCTTCCTGAACATCATCGAGCACGCCCCCGGCAAGGTCTACGTGCACTGCATGGCGGGCGTCGGCCGCACGGGAGCGATGGTCGCGGCCTACCTCGTCGCCACCGGTCAGGAAGACCCGGCCGGAGCCTTGCGGCGCAACCTGTCGGTCGGTCCGCCGTCGCTCGAGCAGCTCGCCTTCGTCGCCGACCTGACGCCTACCGAGGCCGATCGTCCGAACGCGGTCGTGACCGGACTGAGCCGGGTGCTCGACGCCCCCCGCCGGATCTGGTCGAACATCAACTAGCCGGAACGGCTACTCGACCCCGAAGCTCTCCACGCTCACCACGCGCGCCACGACCTCGTCGAGGGTCGTGTCGCTCAGGCATCCCGAGAGGCGCCTCTGCGTGTGCTCGCCGAGCGACGGCTGCGTCACGATCAAAGCCTTGCCGCTCCCGAGTGACGCGATCTTCGGCGCCTCGATGTAGCCGGGAACCGTTCCCGCGCAAGCGGCCCACAGCCGCGTCGCGGTCTCGACCGACGACGCGTCAGCGGTGCGCGTGTGGATCTCGAGGACCACCGTGCTGCTCGTGCCCGGCAGCGCGCGGTCGGGGCGGTTCTGGGTCAGGTCGCCGAGCGCGTCGACGGTCAACGACAGCGCTGCCGCGACGGCGATCGTGATCAGCGTGTGCTTGACGCGCGCCTTCGTGCGCGACGGACGCGGCGCGAGCACCGTGACGCCGCCGACGAAGCCGCCGGCCGGAAGCGACAGCGGCGCGAGCCGCCACGCGAGGCCGCGCTCGAGCGCAGGCCGGGCGGTCGCGTGCGCAAACCGTTCGACGAGCCACGCGATCCCCGACACCACGAACCCGGCCCCCATGAGCACCGGCACGAACACGTTGGTCCCGCCCGTGCGCGTCAGCCACTTGAACCCTGCCTTCGGCTCGGGGGCGGTCTCCTGGATGTGAGCGAGAGCGGGGGGCTCGGCGACGCGGCTCTCTATCCGGCTCTCCATCTTCTTCAGCCGTTCGAGGATCGCCGCGCCGACGAGCGCGATCTCGGCGGCGACGAAGAAGATCCCGGCGATCAGCGTGCGGTTCCACTCCCACCGGTACAGGTACACGAACAAGTAAGTGCCGGAGGCGGCCAGCACGACGGTGAGGACTGCGTAGGCGATGCGCTTGGAGCTCACGGCGTCATCTCCTCGACCAGCGTGACCTCGCCGGTCGTGCCGTCGACCGACACGCGCGCACCCGCGGGGAACCGAGTCACCGCGTCGGGGACGCCGACGACGGTCGGAACCCCGTACTCGCGCGCCATGATCGCGAGGTGGGAGAGCACGCTCCCGGTCTCGGCCACGAGCCCGCCGAGCCGCGGCAGGAGCGTCGCGAGGTCCGGGTCGAGCGTCGACACGACGAGCACCTGTCCTTTCTCGGGTACGCCGTCGCCGCTGTGGACGATGCCCTCGCCGCGCCCGGCGCTCGCGCCGGTACCGGCCGAGCCGGACTTCTTCTGCTTGCGCGGCCGGAACACGACGACGTCGCCGGCGTTCGTCAGACGGAAGGCGGCCGGCAGCGCGGGCCCGGGCTCGTGTCTGCGGTCGCAGATGCCGGACGGAAGCGCACCGAGCGACGCGGCGGTCTCGACCTCGTCGAGCGTCAGCTCGCCGACGGCCGCCCGGTCGGCGACGCGGCCCCCTTCGTGCAGACGATCGGCGAGCAGACGAACGACGAGGGCCGACAGCTCCTGGACCCATCGAGCGCGCAGACGCAGCGCCTCACGCTGAGGGAGCGCCCCGTCTTCCTGCGAGCGCGGCAGCAGGCTCCCGGTCTCGGGAAGCGTGCCGTCGCCGAAGATCGAGGGCGGGACCAGCGCGAGGACCTCGGGCCGCATCGCGACGATGTCGGCGTCGGCGAGCCCTTCCGTGCGCGCGCCGGCGAGATGCCTCAGCCCCAGCGAAGCGGCGGTCACCGTGTACTGCTCGTCGGCGAGGAGACCGAACATCACCTCGTGCGCGTGCAGCGCGACGAGTGCCTGGCGCGACCGTCGCAGCACCTCGACGAGCTCACCGTTGTCGAGCGTCGCGAGCTCGGGGACCGCGGCGAGGTCGTCGTCGACCTTGTCGACGATCGCGGCGGCGATGGAGGGGAGCGCGGCGCGAAGCCGGCCGGTCCTCCACGCGGCGGCCAGCCGCCTGGACGGGGGCCGCGGGTCGATCGTCTCGAAGAACGTCTTCTTGCCGGGGAACGCACCGAGGAGCTTCAGGTCCGCGGCGACGCGGCCCCCAACGGTGGTCACGACCGGCGAGCGCGAGAGCGTCTTCTTCGAAGCAGCCCCCGTCAGCACCAGGACCTCGGCGATGGCGGTGCGCAACGGCTCGACCCACAGGTCGGACTCGAGCGGGCTCAGCGGCTGCGGGAACGTCTCGGCGACCGGTCCCGGGCCGAGCACCGGCCCCACCGCGCTGCGCGGGTCGGCGACCGCGGTGACGGGCCGGCTCTGCAGCATGATCAGCTCGTCGTCGAGGAGCGCCCACTCGACGTCCTGCGCGCCGCCGAAGTGACCGGCCGCGCGCTCCGCGAGCTTCGTCAGGCGTTTCAGCACCGGCTTCGAGAGGCCGCCGGGATCGGATCGCTCGACGACGCGGCCCGAGTGCGTGAGCACGTAGCGGTGTCCCTCGACGGTCCCGCTGACGAGAGCGTCGGGACGTCCCTCGATCGCAGCGACGACGAGATGGTCGGCGCGCCCGGTCACGGGGTCGACCCCGAACAGCACCCCGCCCCACTGCGGCGCGAGCTGCGGCTGCACGAGGACGGCCATCGGCGCGAACGTCTCGGTCTCGTCGACGAGGTCGATGATGCGCGCGGACTCGACGACGGTCTGCATCGCCCTGCGGAAGTCCGCCCACGTCACGACGTCGAGCACGGACGTGAACATGCCGGCCATCGCGGAGTCGTGCCCGTCCTCGGCGCTCGACGACGAGCGGACGACGAGCGGACGGGTTCCTTCGGCCGACAGCGCGGCCCACCTCTTCTTGAGGAGCTTCTCGAGGTCGCGTCCGGTCTGACGCGCGCGCTGTGTCGAGAAGACCTGCGTCCCCTCGACCGTGACGACGAAGCCGTCGAGGACGGTGAAGCCGCCTTGCATAGCGCGGGCGAGGTTTGCGGCCTTTGCTCCCGCTATGTCCGGATTCAGCGCGCGCTTGTCGCCGAGTCCGAGCACCAACGGGGGGAGGTCGACGGCGATCGTCTGAGGGGCGGGATCGCGCCGGAGTCCGAGGTCGTTCTTGCCGACGTCGTTCCCGATCTTGCCCATGTGCAGCCCTCCGCTTGTTTCTCTGAAGGTCACGTTAAGTCGCTCGATTCCACCGAAGCAAGGTCGATGTCCGGTTTTGCCGACAAATGAGCCGAGTGGACTAGTAACGGACGATTGCCGGCCTTCACGTGACGCGCTCCAGCTCTTCGGTCGCGGCCTTCAGCCGGAGGACGAACACGGTCCCCCCACCGGAGCGCGCGTGCGCGTCGAGGCCGGCGCCCATCAAGTCGCAGAGCCCGCGCGCGAGATAGAGGCTTACGCCGAGGCCGCCGACCCGTCGCGTCATCGGTTCCTCCGCTTGCACGTACGGGTCGAAGACCTTGTGGAGGATCGCTTCGTCTATCCCCGGCCCCCGGTCCGCGATCTCGACGATCACGCCCCCGTCCCTGCGGCAGGCACGGACGTCGACCTCCGCGCCCTCCCCCGCGTGCTTCCACGCGTTGTCGAACAGGATGCGCAGCACCTGGACCAGGCGGTTCGGATCGACGTCGACCAACGGCAGGCCCTCCTCGAGGTCGTCGACGACGCTCAGGCCCGGCGGCGCGTCGCTGATCGCCCGCGAGACGATGCTCCGCAGGGACGTCGGCACCGGCACGACCGTCAGAGTCCCGTTGCGGATGCGCGACATGTCGAAGAGGTCCGCGATCAGGCGCTCGAGGCGATGAGCCGCCGCCACCGCGCGCCGGCTGAGGTCTTCCACGACCGCAGGCTCGAGGCTGCGGGCCTTCGACGCCATCGTCTCCGCACACCCGAGGACGACCGCGAGGGGAGTCCTCAGCTCGTGCGCGACGAGCGACATGAAGTCCTCGTCCAGCACCGGGCCGGCCGCTGCGACGCGCGAGTTCCGGATGCCGATCGCAAGCGACGGGGCCAGCACGACCGCGGACGCGATCCCGTCCGGCCCGAAGGCGCGCTCCGCGGTCGACCCGAGCTCGAGCACGCCGAGGAATCCCTCGCTGTCGGCGAGCGCAACCCCCAGGTAGGAGCGCAGCTCGCCGCCCGACGCCAGCGCGAGCACCGACGGGTCGGCCGCGTGCTGGGGGCCGAGCACCGGGATGTGGATGGGCTCGATGGACGACATGACCGCGCCGGCCAGCCCCGACTCCGCGGGTATGCGGACCTCGAGCGAGGCGCTGCCGGCGGGCGTCGTCGCCGCGGTCAGCAGGGAGTCCTCGTCCAGGACGCGGATCAACGCGCTCTCGAACGGGAGGATCCTCGCGAACGCTGCGAGCCCGCGCTCGAGCACCTCCTGGGGGTCGAGCGTCGAGACGATCTCTCGGCTCAGCTCCAGGAGCAGTCGCGAGTGGTCGGCCCGCAGGGCCGGGCTCCGGCGCATCTCCATCGCCAAATCGTGGCGGCGGCGACTCCCCGGGTCCATCCGTATTTGGTCGTACCGGCGGTCGTCATTGCATGTCCGACGTGTCCGGCACGCCCGGAAAAGCGGGGCTTTAGAGCTTGAAGTCCCCCGGGGTCGCGTCGGACGAAGACGTCGGGGTCGCCGGCGCCGACGGGGCGCCCGACTGCGAGGCGTCCTCCTCGGCCATCTGGCGCTCGAGGTCGGAGATCTCGGCGCCGAGCTTGTCGGCCTCGGCCCCCGCGGCGGCCCCGCCGGTGCGCTCCTTGTGGATCAGGTAGCCGAGCTGCTTAGCGGCCTCGTCGGCCTTCTTGCGGAGCTGCATCTGCTCCATCTTGTCCTGCGCCTGCCCGGCGGCGGTCTTCGCCTGCGCAGCCACGTTCTGCGCCTGCGCCTTCATCTTGTCCATCAAGCCCATCGTCGTCCTCCTTGGATCGTCCTCGGGATCGTCAGTCCGTGCCGCCGCCCAGGATGCCCCTGATCGAACCGGCCGTCCCCTCCGTCGAAGCCTGCGTCGCGGCCCCCATCAGGGTACGGGCCAGGGCGACCATCGAGACCGACTGGAGGATCACGGTCCCGTTGCCCTCGAGCGTGGCGAGCGAGAAGCTCTCGCCGCCGAACATCGCGGTCTTCATGCCCTGCGCGTTGAGCTTGCCGATGTGCTCGACGCCGTATGTGATGCCGTCGTCGAACGCGACGACGCAGCCGGTGTCGACCTGGAGCTTGCCGCCGTAGTCGGCGGGGTTCAGGTCGATGAAGTTCCCGGCCCCCGCGATGAACAGCGACCCGGTCCCCGTGAACTTCTCGAGCACGAAGCCCTCGCCGCCGCGACGGCCCGTCGTGAAGCCCGCGAACTGGATGTCGAACTTCACCGTGCTCTCGGCCGCTACGAACGCGTCCTTCTCGGCCGTCCACGTCGTCGTCCCGTCGAGCGCGATCTCGCGCATCTCGCCCGGAAGCGTCCCTGCGAAGGAGACGAGACCGGACCCACCGGTGGGCGTGCAGTACTGGAACGCGAGCGACTCGCCGGCGAGCTGGCGCTTGCCGACCTCGACCGCGGTCGACAACGCCTTCCCGAGGAGACCCTTGCCTTTGTTCTGCTCTTCTTGGTCGGGTGTCGTGAAGCGGGTCTCGAGACCGACGTTCGCCGTCTTCCACAGGAACTTGCCTGCTTCGCAGTACATCGTCTGACCGGGGTCCAGCTGGCACACGGCCATCTGGTTCACCGTGCCCTTGATCTCGTGCTTGATCGCCACGACGTCGCCTTTCGGGGATGAGCTGAGTCGCTTCCCACGCTAGAGAGCCTGCGAAGATGCGGTCAAGGTGGTTGGGCTGATTGCAATCGGAGCCGCCGCGGGCGTCGCGAGCGGGCTCCTCGGGGTCGGAGGCGGGACCGTCATG
>DASQDO010000335.1:0-3075 GCA_035634135.1 Actinomycetota bacterium | reverse complement strand
GTGCCGGTCGAAGGCGGTGACCCCGTCCGTCTGACCGACGACCCCGTCGACGACTACGCGGCCGAGTGGTCGCCCGACGGGTCCATGCTCGTGTTCGTGCGCGGCCGCCTCGAGGGCAACGAGCCGCCCGACGAGGTCTTCGTGATGAACGCGGACGGGTCCGGGCAGACGAGCGTGTCGCCGGCGGAGCTGCAGGCGTTCTCGCCGGACTGGTCGCCGGACGGGGAGCGGATCGTGTTCGTGGGCCAGGTCCCGGCGAACCCGCGGCCGCCGGAATGGGAGCTGTTCACGGTGCGGCCCGACGGCTCGGACCTGACGCGCTTGACGACGTCGGAGCCGGAAGAGTTCGACCCCGAATGGGGGCCGCAGCCCTAGCGCCTAGGCCCCCGTCCACGCGGAGCCCGAGCGGTATCGACGCACCCCGGCCCCGAAGGCCGCGTACGCACCTACCGCGAACAGGGCCGCGACCCCGACCATCGAGCTCGCCAGGGCCGGCGAGAACTCGTCGACAAGGCGCGTCGGCAGGCCGGACACGAACGCCGCGGGGACCACCGTGAACAGGACCAGCTTCGTCGCCCCCGCGAAGATGTCCGGCGGGTACGACGACAGCATCAGGATCGCCTGGAACCCCAGCTCCGCGTGCTCGCCGCGGCCCCCCACGAAGAACGTCAGCGACGCGAGCAGCACCAGGAAGGAGACGAACACCACCGTCCCGACCGCCGAGCCGAGCACGAACAGCGCGACCCTCTCGACCGACAGGTCCCCGAGGGCGACGAACAGCAGGGGGCCGAAGACGAGGTCACCCAGCATCGACGGGTCGACCGACCGGCCGAGCAGATAGGTCAGCGGGTTCGCGGGAAGCGCGAGGGCCGCGTCCATCCCTCCGTCGGAGATCGTCTGGCCGAGCCAGCGCGCGTTCGCGAACAGGCCCAGCGCGGCCCCCGAGACGGTCGCCAGCATCGCGAGCAGCAGCAGGGTGCGCTCGACGTCCCACCCGCGCACGCTCTCGACCTCGTTGAAGAACAGGAACCAGAACGCGACGAAGAACAGGTCGTTCGCGACCATCACCCCGACTTGGAACCAGAACGACGATCGCTTCGCCCACGCCTCCGAGAACGCCTTGCGCATCGTCGCGGCGAAGATCATGCGCCGACCTCCTGGAGGTGCCGCTCACCCGCGGCGAACGCGGCGACGGCCGCGCCGTACAGCACGACCAGCCACGCGGCCTGCCCGAGCAGCAGCCACGGCTCGGCGAAGCCCGCAGCCAATCGGGCCGGCGCGTACGACATCGTCCAGAACGGTGACGCCCACGCCGCGGACTCGAGCCACGCGGGGAAGATCTGCAAGGGCAGCAGCATCCCGCCGAGCACGAACACGAGCTTCTGGTACAGGAACCACGCGCCCTTCGCCTCGTGCTGCCAGAACGCCATTGCCGCGAACGCGTGCTGCGCCGCGATGTTGCAGGAGATCGCGAGCAGCGCCGAGACGATCGCAAGGACGTAGGTCTCGAGCCGCGGGGGAGGGCCCGCGATCAGCGTCCCGAACAGCGTTCCCACCCCGACCATCGCGCCCAGCCTCACGACGCCGTCGCCGAGCTCGCCCGCCATCCGGAACGTCACGGCGCGCACCGGCCGCAGCATCTCGACGGCGAAGGCGCCGGACCCGATCTCGGTGCCGATGTGCTCGATCATCCGGAACTTCGTCCCGTTCACCGACGCCTCTGAGAACACGATGTACCAGGTGATCGCCGCCACGTCGTATCCGACGATCGAGCCGCCGGTCGCGTCTGCCGCAGCACGCCACAGCGACGACAGCACCCCGACGATCACGCCGTAGAAGCAGGCGCGCGCGACCATCTCGCCCGGCGACGCGACGAGCCGGCGGAACCCGGCGACGGCCCCCGCGGCGTAGGCGCTCACGGCCGCGCCTCGTAGATCTCGGTGATCACGTCCTCGAGCGGCGGGTCGAGGACCGAGATGTCGGCGACGTGATAGCGGTCGAGCAGGTCGTCGAGCACGTGCCTGATCGGCCGCCGGTCGGTGTCGACGCGCAGCTTGTATCCCGTGCCCGATCCCTTGACGACCTCCGCGCCCTCGACCGCGAGGTCGTCGACGCGGTCGTCGAACCTCACCTCGAGGAGCTTCGTGCGCAGCAGGCTCCGCCTCATCACGGAGACCTTGTCGTCGTAGATGAGCCGGCCGTGGTTGATGACGATCACCCGGCGCGCGACCTGCTCGATGTCGGAGACGTCGTGCGACGTGAGGAACAAAGTCGTCCCGGTCTCCTCGTTCAGGCGCACGACGAGGTCGCGGAAGCGCTGCTTCGCGACGAGGTCGAGCCCGATCGTCGGCTCGTCGAGGAACAGCACCTGCGGCTCGTGCAGCAGGCTCGCGGCCAGCTCGCACCGCATCCGCTGTCCGAGCGACAGGTGCCGCACGGGCGTGTCGAACAGATCCGACGCCTCCAGCAGCTCGCCGAGCTCGGCGATACGGCGCTCCGTACGGTCCTTCCCGAGCCGGTAGATCGCGCCGAGCAGCGACAGCGACTCGCGCGCGGGGAGCTCGAGCCACAGCTGCGAACGCTGCCCGAACAGCGTCCCGATCTCGAGCGCGAGCCGGCGCCGTTGCTCCCACGGGACGAGCCCGAGCACCTGAGCGCTGCCCTCGTCCGGGTGCAGGATCCCCGTCAGGATCTTGATCGACGTCGACTTGCCCGCGCCGTTCGGCCCGATGTAGGCGAGCCGCTCGCCGGCCTCGACCGAGAAGCCGATGCCCGCGACGGCCTCCACCGTGCGCGCGGACCTGCCCCTTCCGGTCCGGAAGGTCTTGACGAGTCCGACCGCTTCGACGACAGCCATCGCGTTCTCCCCGGAAAACAAAAAAGCCCCGGTTACCCGGGGCTGCGTCCGTAACGTGCAGTGCACATGCTTACGGCGCGCGCAGCCCCCTCGCCCACGTCGGGGCGTCGATAAGGTTCTGCTTCGCGACGAACAGGTGCATGGGGAAAAGATAGACGAGGCGGTTGTCTCGCGTCCAGCGGACGCGTGAAGGGGCCGCCCGAAGGCGGCCCCCGTCC
>DASQDO010000334.1:0-13621 GCA_035634135.1 Actinomycetota bacterium | reverse complement strand
GCCGGGGTTACCCCGTGCTCCGCCGTCGGCGTGGAGGAACCCCCTCATGCGTCAGCTTCCTTCTGGCGCGATGGCCGAGGCCATCGCTAGTCGATGACGAGGATTCGGCGGCAGTTGTCGCAGCGCTGGAGACCGCCTTCGGCCCGCATCCGTTCGAGCTCGCGCTGCGGGAGCTTCGTGTGGCATCCGAGGCACGTCCCGCCTTCGAGGCCCGCGGCCCCCACGCCGCCCTTCTGCGCGCGCAGCTGCTCGTAGAGCTTCAGAAGGTCCGCCGGGATCTCCCCGGAGATCGCCGTGCGGGCCGTCGTGTGCGTCTCGAGCTCGCCGGAGATCTCGCCGGTGATCCCTTCGACGACGCCGTTCAGGTCCGCCGCCTCGGTCGCCGCCTCGTCCCGCTCCTTCGTGAGGCCGTCGATCGTCGCAGTCGCCTGCTCGCGGCCGAGCATCGCCTCGAGCAGCTCGTCCTCGAGCCCCGACTTCCTGCGCTTGAGCGACTCGACCTCGGCCTGGAGAGCGGACAGCTCCTTCGGGTTCGAGACGCCGCCGGAGAACATCCGCTGCTCCTCGCGGGCGATCTTCTGGTCGAGGAGGCCGGCCTCGCCCTCTAGCCGCGCGACCTCGCGCGCGACCTCGTCGTGCTGCTTGCGCGCGATCGCGAGGTCCGCGTCGAGCTCGGCGAGGGCGGCGTTCACCTCGGCGAGCCGCTGGGCCTCGGGAAGCGATGCGCGCCGCTCTTCGAGTCGTTTGATCGCGGTGTCCTCGTTCTGGAGCTCCAGAAGACGACGGAGCGCCGCGGGATCGGCGGTCGGCATCGCCCGCAGAGTAACACCGGCCCTCTGCGAGACTGAGGGAGAACCTTTCACGATCCCGGAGGGGTAATGGCGACTGGAGTCCCCGGAGGTCAAGCGCTTCGGGTCGACGAGGACCAGCTGCTCCAGAGCGTCGCTCGCGGAGACGTCGACGCGCTGCGGGCGCTGTACCGGTCGTTCGAACGGCCGCTGTACGCGCTCGGGATCAGGTGGCTGAACGACCCGAAGCTGGCGGAGGAGCTGGTACAGGAGGTGACGTTGCGCGTGTGGAGAAGGGCGGGCCGGTACGACCCCGAGCGCGGGGCGTCCAGCTCGTGGATCTTCGGGATCGCCCGCAACGTGGCCGCGGACCTCGCCCGCGCCCGCTCGAAGGCACCCATGCCGGTGGCCGAGCCCCCCGAGGGAACGGCGCCGTGGGACGAGGACCGGGCTTGGACGGCATGGGAGGTGGCGCGCGCGGTCGCCCGTCTGCCGGAAGATCAACGCCGTGTGGTCGAGCTTGCGTATGCGAACCAGATGACTCAGAGCGAGATAGCGGCCGAGCTGGGGATACCGCTCGGGACCGTCAAGACGCGCCTGTACGCGGGGCTGCGCAAGCTCCGGGCGATCTTCGTCGAGCGCGGGATCGCGCCCGAGGGGGCAGCGTGACGCGCTGCGACGACGTCAGGCTCGACTTCCACTCGTACCTGATGGGCGAGCTCGCACCGCCGGCCGCGCAGGAGGTCCGGCGACACGTGGACGGGTGCGACGAGTGCCGCGGCGAGCTGGGACGGGTCGCCGGGGTGCACAAGCTGCTCGTCGACGCTCCGCTGGAGCACGCGCCGGGGCCGCTCCTGGAAGAAGACGTGTTCGCGTTCGTCGAGCTCGACCGCGTCGGCAGGCTCGCGTCCCAGGTGCCGCTCTCCGTCGAACCTCCCGACGGCCTCGAGCGTGCAGCGCTCGAGCGGGCCGGGATCGGGACCCCGAGGCGGTCGCGCGCTACGACCGTCCTCGTCCCCGCTCTCGGCGTCGCGACCGTCGTGCTCGGCGTGCTCGGGATCAACTGGCGATCGCAGGCCGACCGCATGCGCGAGGACCTCGGCCCGGCAGGCCAGACGATGCAGCTCGTCGAGCTCCAGGGGGACTCGGTGCCGCCCGAGGACGTCGAGCTCGTCCGCTACGGCGGCGCCGGCTACCGCGTCGAGATGGACGGCCCGATCCCGCCGGCCCCCGACGGCTACTACTACGAGCTCTGGATGGTCGGGGCGTCGGGGCGCGTCTCGTGCGGGACGTTCGTCGCCGGCGATCCGGGGGGCGTCCACTTCCCCGTCGGCGTGGACCCCGCGGACTACCCGTACCTGCAGATCACGCTCGAGCCGGAGGACGGCGACGAGTCCATGAACGGCGACGTCATGTGGGAAGGCCGGCTGGACTCCACCGCGTCGCTGCCGTGATCCCCTCGCTTTGAGGGTCGGCCTCGTCGGTGCCGGCGCGACGGGGCTGTCGGCCGGATACACGTTAGCGAACGCCGGGCACGACGTGACAGTGCTCGAGAAGGGCCCGGAGCTGGGGGGGCTGGTCGCGTCGATCGAGGTCGGCGGCACTCCGGTCGAGCGCTACTACCACCACGTCTTCGCGAGCGACAAGGCGCTCGTCGGCCTCGTCGAGGAGCTGGGCCTCGGAGATTCCCTGCGGTTCCGATCGCCGACGACCGGCATCTACTACGACGGCCGCCTGCACCCGTTCGGGACGCCGCGCGAGATGCTGGCGTTCCCGCCGCTCGGCCCCCTCGACCGCGTCCGGTTCGCCGCCAGCGCCGCGTACCTCAAGGCGCTGAAGCGCTACGAGAAGCTCGAAGGCGTCGAGGCACTCGCGTGGACGTCGAAGCACGCGGGCCGGCGGGCGACCGAGGTCGTCTGGGAGCCGCTGCTGCGCGGGAAGTTCGGGGAGCGCGCGCCGGAGATCTCGATGGCGTGGCTGTGGGCGCGCATCCACCACCGCACGTTCAGGCTCGGCTATCTGCACGGGGGCTTCCACCGTCTCTACGCCGCGCTCGCCGCTGCGATCGAGAACCGCGGCGGCGTCATCCGGTTCGAGAAGGCCGTCGAGCGGATCGAGAGGTCGTCCGGCGCGGTGCGCGTCGCTACCTCCAACGGGACCGCCGAGGAGTTCGATCGCGTGATCGTCACGACGCCGCCGGTCGAGCTCGCCCGGGCTATCGGAGCGCCGCCGGCGGGACGCTCGCCGGAGTACCTCGGTGCCACGTGCTTCCTGCTGGAGCTCCGCCGCAGCCTCGTCCCGTACTACTGGCTGAACGTCAACGACCCGTCGTTCCCGTTCCTCGCGGTCGTCGAGCACACCCGCATGGAGGACCCGGCCACCTACGGCGGGCGGCACGTCGTCTACGTCGGCAACTACGTGGCCCGGGACGACCCGCGCTACACCGCCGAGCCGGAGAAGCTCCTCGACGAGTACCTGCCGTACCTGCAGCGGCTGAGCCCCGGGTTCGGACTCGACGACGTGCTCGACTGGCACTTCTCCCGCGCCCCGTTCGCGCAGCCGGTCGTGACCGTCGGCTACCGCTCCACGATCCCGCCGCACACGACCCCGGTCGAAGGCGTCTACCTGGCGAGCATGGCGCAGGTCTACCCGCAGGACCGGGGGCAGAGCTACGCGATCGCGATGGGGCGAGACCTCGCGCGCCGCATCTCGGCGGGAACCATCTGATCTTCGGCCGTTTGCGCGGGCTCGGCTTGGCGAATACAAGCAAGCGGTGACCGGCTACAGGCTCTCGTTCGCGCGGCGCGATCTGGCGATCGTGCTCATCCTCGCGATCGGCGTCGCGCTGCGCTTCTGGGTGTCGACGCTCGGCAGCAACTTCGACCTCGAGTCGTACGGCATCGTCGCGGAGATCGTCGACCGCGGCGGCAACGTCTACGCCGAGACCGAGCGGTACAACTACGGGCCGATCTGGTTCTTCGTGCTCGGCGTGCTGCACGACCTCGGCGGGCTGTTCTCGGATCCGGTGGGGGCCTTCCGGATCCTGATCATCGCCGTGCTGACGCTCGCCGACGTCGGGATCTGGGCGGTGCTGCACCGGCGCTACGGCCGCATCGCCGGGTTCCTGTTCTTCCTCAACCCGATCTCGATCATCATCACCGGCTACCACAACCAGTTCGACAACCTGGCGGTCCTGGTGGGGTTGCTCGCGATGGTCGTGTACGCGGCGTCGTTCTTGCCCGCGCTGTTGTTGCTCGGGCTCTCGCTGACGGTCAAGCACGTCCTGCTGGTCCTCCCGCTCTGGCTCGCGATCCGCGAGAAGGGGCTGCGGCGGAAGCTGCTCGCCGTCGCGGTGCCGCTTTCCGTCCTCGCCGTCAGCTTCGTCCCGTTCCTCGCCGGGGGACGGAGCGGGATCGTCTCGAACGTCGCCCTCTACCGGGGGCACGACAACGCGCCGTTCTGGCACGGCGTGCTGCCGGCTCAGCTGCAGCCGCTGATCTCGCCGATCGTGCTGTTCGGAGTGGTCGTCCTCGTCCTCGGGTTCGTGTGGCGGCGGGAGGAGCCGTTGGACCTCGCGCTCCTCTATCTGGTCACGATCGTCGTGTTCGCGCCGTCGATCGCGAACCAGTACCTGGCGATCGTCGTCCCGGCCCTCGCGGCGTTCCCCAGCCCGCTCTTCCTCCCGTATCAGGTGCTGGCGGCGTGGATGCTCGCGATCCATCCCGACGGGCTGCACAACGCGTGGTTGCGCGACCGCTCGCCGGGACAGCTCGTCGCGGAACAGTCGTGGCCGCGCACGTACGATCCTCTGATCATGGCGTTGTCGCTAGGTTTGGCGGGGCTCTTGTTCCCGGCCCTCCACTCGCTTCCGCGGAGAGCGTGGGAGTGGACATCGCGCGAGGCGAAGGCGCAGTGGCGGCTACTACGGGGACACGACGCGTGAACGTCCGGGCGACGTTCCTCGAGACGGGCCGGGTGGCCGCGGACCTGCTGGCCCGGCCCGAGGTCGAGGCCGCGTGGGACTCGCCGAGCGCGTTGCCCGAGTTCACCGTGCGGGGCCTCGCCGGGCACCTGTTGCGAGCGACCGGCTCGGTGGCCGCTTATCTGGACCGCCCCGAGCCGTCGGGTGAACCCGTGAGCGCCGCCGAGTACTACGCGCAGGCGGTCGACGAGCCCGACATCACGTCGGAGATCCACCGGGCGATCCGGCAGCGGGGCGAAGACGAGGCCGCGGGCGGCTTCGCGTCGGTGCGGGACCGTTCGTACGAGCTGCTCGAGACGCTGCGGACCCGGCTGGAAGCCGAGCCGCCGGACCGCAAGGTCGAGGCCTACAAGGGCATCGTCCTGACGATCGACGAATACCTGGTGACGCGACTGATCGAGCTCGTAGTGCACGTCGACGACCTGTCGGTGAGCGTCGGCGTCGAGGCCCCGCCGCTGCCGCCGGACGCCACGAAGCTGGCGATCGACGCGCTGGTGGACGTGGCGAGGCAGAAGCACGGGGACCTGGCGGTGCTGAGGGCGCTGACGCGTCGGGAGCGAGACGAGGCCGGAGCCCTGCGCGTGCTGTAGGCCTCTCGCCGGAGGTGTCAGACACGGCAGACACGGCAGTCATGTCTGTCATGTCTGACACCTCTCGGAAGAGGGGGTGTGGCCGACCGGCCCCCGTGGTTCGGCCTCTGCCGCCCGGGGCATATCTTCTCGAACTATGGAGACCTGGCCCGGGGGGCCCTTCCCACCTGGGGCTACCTGGGACGGAGGCGGCTCCAACTTCTCGCTCTATTCGGAGAACGCAGATGCCGTCGAGCTCTGCTTGTTCGACGACTCGGGGGCCGAGACGCGCCTCGGCGTCACGGAGAGCACCGCCCATTACTGGCACGCCTACGTCCCGGGCGTAGGGCCCGGCCAGCGCTACGGCTACCGGGTCCACGGGCCCTGGAAGCCCCAGGACGGCCTCCGATTCAACCCGACCAAGCTCCTGCTCGACCCCTACGCGCTCGCGATCGACGGCGACGTGGACTGGGGGCCGGAGGTGTTCGCCTACAAGATGGGCGACTCCGCGGAGGACCTCTCGTTCGACGAGCGTGACGACGGCGCTCGCGTGCCGAAGTCGGTCGTGGTCGACGGCTCGTTCTACTGGGGCGACGACAAGCACCCGAACACGCCGTGGCACGAGTCCGTGATCTACGAGACGCACGTGAAGGGCTTCACGATCACGCACGAGGGCATCCCGCCCGAGATCCGCGGGACCTACGCGGGCCTGGCGCACCCCGCCGCGATCGAGCACCTGCAGCTCCTCGGCGTCACCGCGGTCGAGCTGCTCCCCGTCCACCACTTCGTCCACCCGCAGATGCTGATCGACAAGGGGCTGCGCAACTACTGGGGCTACGACTCGATCGGCTACCTCGCGCCCTACTCCGGCTACAGCTCCTCGGGCACGCGCGGCGAGCAGGTGACGGAGTTCAAGCAGATGGTGAAGTCGCTGCACGAAGCCGGGATCGAGGTGATCCTCGACGTCGTCTACAACCACACGGCCGAGGGCAACCACCTCGGCCCCACGCTGTCGTTCAAGGGCGTCGACAACTCCGTCTACTACCGGCTCGTCCCGGACGACCGGCGCTTCTACTTCGACACGACGGGGACCGGGAACTCGCTGAACGTCCGGCACCCGGAGCCGCTCAAGGTCATCACGGACAGCCTGCGCTACTGGGCTACCGAGATGCACGTCGACGGCTTCCGCTTCGACCTCGCCGCGACGCTCGCCCGCCAGTTCCACGAGGTCGACCGGCTGTCGGCGTTCTTCGACATCATCCATCAGGACCCCGTGCTGTCCCGGACGAAGCTGATCGCGGAGCCGTGGGACGTGGGCGAGGGCGGCTACCAGGTCGGCAACTTCCCCGCCTTGTGGTCGGAGTGGAACGGGAAGTACCGCGACACCGTGCGCGACTTCTGGCGCGGTGAGGACAGCAGGCTCGGCGAGTTCGCCTCGCGCTTCACCGGGAGCTCGGACCTCTACCAGGACGACGGACGCCACCCGAACGCGAGCGTGAACTTCATCACGGCGCACGACGGGTTCACGCTGCACGACCTCGTCTCGTACAACGACAAGCACAACGAGGACAACGGCGAGGGCAACCGCGACGGCGACAACCACAACCGTTCGTGGAACCACGGCGAGGAGGGCGAGACCGACGACCCCGCGATCCGCAGCCTGCGCGAGCGTCAGAAGCGCAACTTCCTCGCGACGCTGATGCTGTCGCAGGGAGTGCCGATGCTGCTCGGCGGCGACGAGATCGGACGCACTCAGCGCGGGAACAACAACGCCTACTGCCAGGACAACGAGATCTCGTGGTTCGACTGGGCGTTGCGCGACGAGAACCTCGCGCTGCTCGGGTTCACGCGGCGGCTGATGGACTTCCGTCGGCGCCACCCGATATTCCGGCGACGGAAGTGGTTCATGGGCCGGGAGATCCACGGCTCCGGCGTGCGCGATATCGGCTGGTTCTCCCCCACCGGCGAGGAGATGGGCGACGACGAGTGGACGGCGGGCTTCGCGAAGTCGATAGCGGTCTTCCTCAATGGAGACGAGATCCCGCAGCGGGGGCCGAAGGGCGAGCGCATCACCGACGACAGCTTCCTGCTGCTGTTCAACGCGCACCACGACACGATCGAGTTCACGCTCCCGTCGGAGGCGTGGGGGCCGCGCTGGACCGCCGAGCTCGACACCGCCGAGGCGCTCGGCACCCCCGCAGAGGCGACGCACGAGGCCGGCGCGAAGCTCCCCGTCACGGGACGCTCGCTCGTGATCCTGCAGAGGGTCGACGAGAGCGCCTAGCGTGCCGAAGGACGTCCGGGCCACGTACCGCCTGCAGCTCAACGCGGGCTTCACCTTCGACGATGCCGCCGGCGTCACCGGCTACCTCGCGCGGCTCGGCGTCAGTCACGCGTACTGCTCGCCGTACCTCCAGGCCGCCGCCGGCAGCGCGCACGGCTACGACGTCACCGACCACTCGAAGGTGAACGACGAGCTGGGGGGGCCGGACGCGCACGAGCGCTTCTGCGCGGCCCTCTCGGCGAACGGCCTGGGACACGTCCTCGACGTGGTCCCGAACCACATGTGCATCTCCGACGCGAGCAACGCGTGGTGGTGGGACGTTCTCAAGCACGGCGCGTCGAGCCGGTACGCCGGGTACTTCGACATCGACTGGGACCCGCCGGAGGCGATGCTCCACCGCACGATCCTCGTGCCGATCCTCGGCGACCACTACGGCCGGGTGCTCGAAGCCGGGGAGCTGCGGCTCGCGGCCGAGGACGGAGAGGTCGTGCTCCGCTACCACGAGCACGTGCTGCCGGTCTCGCCCGGGACCGCCCCCGACGACCTCGACGCCGTGAACGCCGACCCCGACGCACTGCACGAGGTCCTGGACAAGCAGCACTACCGCGTCGCGTTCTGGAAGTCGGGCGACCGCGACCTCAACTACCGGCGGTTCTTCGACATCAAGACGCTCGCCGCGCTGCGAATAGAAGACGAGCGCGTGTTCGAGGACACGCACCGCCTCGTGCTTTCGATGATCGAGGGCGGCAACCTCGACGGCCTCCGCATCGACCACGTGGACGGCCTCCGGGACCCCGGCGCGTACCTCGAGAAGCTCAGGAGCCGCTCGCCCGAGGCGTACCTGGTCGTCGAGAAGATCCTGGAGGCGGGCGAGGAGCTCCCCGAGACGTGGCCGGTCGAGGGCACGACGGGCTACGACTTCCTCAACGTGCTCAACGGGCTGTTCGTGGACTCGAACGCGGAGAAGGCGATGTCGGACGTGTACCTCGACTTCACGCGCGAGCCGGCGGACCTCGCCGAGATGATCCGGGCGAAGAAGCTTTTCATCATGCGCGAGGTGCTCGTCAGCGACATCGAACGGCTGACTGCGTTGTTCGTCGAGGTGTCCGAGAGCCATCGCCGCTACCGCGACTACACGCGCCACGAGCTGCGCGAGGCGATCCGCGAGACGATCGCCGCGTTCCCCGTCTACCGGACGTACCTCGACACGCGCACGAGGACTCCGAGCCCGCAGGACGTCGCGCACGTGCAGGAGGCGGTCGAAGAGGCGGCAGCGCGGCGGCCGGACCTCGCGCCGGAGCTGTTCGAGTTCCTCTGCAACGTCCTGCTGATGCGATATTCAGGCCCGGCCGAGGACGCGTTCGTGCTGCGCTTCCAGCAGACGACCGGGCCGGTCATGGCCAAGGGCGTCGAGGACACGGTGTTCTACAACTTCAACCGGCTGGTCTCGCTGAACGAGGTGGGAAGTGACCTCGGCTGCTTCGGCGTCTCGCTGGAGGCGTTCCACGACCGCGCTGTCCGGGCGCAGGAGCGGTGGCCGCTCGCGATGCTCGCGACCTCGACGCACGACACGAAGCGTTCCGAGGACGTGCGGGCGCGGATCGACCTCCTTTCCGAGATCCCGGCCCAGTGGGGCGACGCGGTCACGCGCTGGAAGGCACACAACGACCGCCACCGGTCGGGCGGCATCCCGGACCGCAACGCCGAGTACCTGCTGTACCAGACGCTCGTCGGGGCGTGGCCGCTGCCGGCCGACCGCGCCGTCGCGTACATGGAGAAGGCGTCGAAGGAGGCGAAGGCGCACACCGCGTGGACGGACCCGTCGCCGGAGTACGACGAGGGCCTGGCCGCGTTCGTCCGAGCGGTGCTCGACGACCGGGAGTTCGTGGCGGAGCTAGAGGACTTCGCCGCACCGCTGGTCGAGCCCGGGCGGATCAACTCGCTCGCGCAGACGGCGATAAGGCTCACCTATCCCGGCGTCCCCGACGTCTACCAGGGCAGCGAGCTGTGGGACCTTAGCCTCGTCGACCCGGACAACCGGCGCCCGGTCGACTACGAGGTCAGGGCGCGGCTCCTCGAAGAGGTGCTCGCCGGCGATGCGGCGGGCGCGCTCGCGCGCATGGACGAGGGGCTCCCGAAGCTGCTCCTGACGCAACGTGTGCTGGCGCTGCGGGAGCGGGATCCGGCTGCGTTCGGCGAGGGCTCGGCCTACGAGGCGCTGTGGGCGACCGGGCCGAGGGCGCGCCATGTCGTCGCGTTCACGAGGGCCGGGCGGGTCCTGACCGTCGCGCCGCGGTTGGTGCTGACACTGGAGGGGGCGTGGCGCGACACGCACCTCGCGCTGCCCGAGGGGGATTGGACCGACACGTTGACGGGCACGACGTTCTCGGGGGTCGTGCCGTTGGAGGAGCTGCTCGGCGGCTTCCCCGTCCTCGTCGCTACCAGAACAGAAGGTGGGTCCGTCTGATGGAGTTCAGGGTGTGGGCGCCCGCGCCCGAGCGGGTCGAGCTCGTGCTGCGCGGCGAGCGCCACGGGATGTCGCGCGACGACCGGGGATGGTGGTCTGCCGACGCGGACGCTTCGCACGGTGACGGCTACGGGTTCTCCCTGGACGGCGGCGACCCGCTCCCCGACCCCCGCTCCCCGTGGCAGCCCGGAGGGGTCCATGGGTTCTCTCGGGTGGTCGACCACTCTTCGTACGAGTGGCGCGACGCGGACTGGCGCGGGCGCCCCCTCGCGTCGGCCGTCGTCTACGAGCTGCATACCGGGACGTTCACCCCGGAGGGGACGTTCGAGTCCGCGATCGAGAGGCTCGACCACCTCGTGCGTCTGGGCGTCACGCACGTCGAGCTCCTTCCCGTCGCCCAGTTCCCCGGCGACCGCGGCTGGGGCTACGACGGCGTCGACCTGTTCGCTCCGCACGAGTCCTACGGCGGGCCGGAGGGCCTCAAGCGTCTCGTCGACGCGTGCCACGAGCGGGGGCTCGGCGTGATCATGGACGTCGTCTACAACCACCTCGGCCCGGCCGGGAACTACCTCGGCTCGTACGGCCCGTACTTCACCGACCGCTACGCGACGCCGTGGGGCCAGGCCGTGAATTTCGACGGGCCGGGCAGCGTCGAGGTGCGGCGGTTCTTCGTCGACAACGCGCTCATGTGGCTGCGCGACTACCACTGCGACGGGCTGAGGCTCGACGCGATCCACGCGATCCTCGACGCGTCGGCGATTCACGTCCTCGAGGAGATGCAGCTGCGGGTCGAGGAGCTCGAGGCCCATCTCGACCGCGACCTGTTCCTGATAGCGGAGAGCGACCTCAACGACCCGCGCGTGGTCAACCGGCGCGAGGCCGGAGGCTACGGGCTCGACGCGCAGTGGAGCGACGACTTCCACCACGCGCTCCACTCGGTGCTGACCGGAGAGACCGATGGCTACTACGCGGACTTCGGCACGATCGGCCACGTCGCGAAGGCGTTGCGCGAGGCGTTCGTGCACGCGGGGACGTACGCGGAGTACCGCGGGCGCATCCACGGGCGGCCCGCTGTGGGCCTTCCCGGCTACCGCTTCCTCGGCTACCTGCAGGACCACGACCAGATCGGCAACCGCGCCGTCGGCGAGCGCAGCAGCGCGCTGATGAGCCCGGACCTGCTGAAGGTCGGCGCCGCGCTCGTCCTCACGTCGCCGTTCGTGCCGATGCTGTTCATGGGCGAGGAGTGGGGCGCCACCGCGCCGTTCCTGTACTTCACGGCCCACGAGGACGCCGAGCTGGGGAAGGCCGTCAGCGAGGGCCGCAAGCGCGAGTTCGCGGCTTTCGGCTGGGACCCGGACTCGATCCCCGACCCCCAGGACCGCTCGACCTACGAGCGGTCGAAGCTGGACTGGGGCGAGCTCGACGAGCAGCCGCATGCGGACCTGCTCGACTGGCACCGTTCGTTGATCGCGCTGCGACGGGAGTGGCCGGAGCTGACCGACGGCCGCCTCGACCGCGTCGAGGTTGACTACGACGAAGACGGACGGTGGCTGACGACGACCCGGGGCCGGGTCACGGTGGAGTGCAACCTCGGCCCGTCGGAGGTCGAGGCCCCCGTGGGGGCCGAGGGTCGCCGGATCCTGCTGACGTCCGGCAAGGAGCCGGCGGTCTCGGGGGGCTCGGTCCGGCTCCCGGCCGAGAGCGTCACGATCTGGGGCTAGCGCCTAGTCCCTATCCATCCTCGTCGCACCACGTCCCGAACCCGCGCATGAGCCACGCATGGTCGAGGTCGGAGCCGACGGGCCGGTCGAGCCTCTTGCCGAGGACGCGTCCGTGGGCCCGGTCCATGTTCGTGAAGGTGCCGGCGACGACCCGGTGGTCGGTCTCCGAGCAGGAGTCGTACATCTCGTACGCTCCTCCCTCCGCGGGGCCCTCGAAGTAGACGACGTGCGTCTTGCCGCGCAGGCGGATGCGCGCTGTCCCCGACGACATGTCTGCCGCGATCTCAAGCTCGGCGTCGCGTGTGGTCCTTTCGCGCCGGCCGTCGCCGCACGCGAAGAGTGTCTGGTTCGGCGCTATCGGCTTCTCGGTGCATCGATCGGTGATGATCGAAGCTTGCGAGGAGACCGCGCCGGTCAAGAGGTTCCGTACGCTCACGACCTCCGCCCGGTACAGCCGGTAGACGTCGTCGTCCGCGGTCGGCAGGTACCAGTAGGCGACCGCCCTCGTATGTTCGGCAGCGTAGACACCGGCTCGGGCCGCGGGTACGGCCATCGAGGCCGCGACTACCAGAGCGGCCGCAACGACCACCCCGCGTCGCCTCACGGCCCCGCCTGCACGTACTTGCAGTCGGCCGGAAGAACGATCAAGGCGAGGGGAGCGTGCGCGGTGTCGTTCGAGCGATTGGTATCGAACGGGTTGCTCCCGGTTGCCATCGTCACGTAGACCCCCGGGACGCACGGGAAGTCGACCTTCACCGAGAACGCCGTGCGCGGCGGCGGGACGAACTTTTCGTTGCACGCCACCGAGGGCACGACGGCATCGAGACAGACCTCGAGATAGCTCCCGGGCAGGGCCCGGTTACAGGACCAGTGCCCCCATCCGCGGACCCGGACGACCCCGTCTTCCTCGAAGAACTCAGGGGGATCGACGCTCGCTTCGCAGTCCGCCTGAAGCATCTCGCCCGCGGTTGGGATCCAGCTCGCGTCTGCGCCGCGCAGCGCAAGGACGTCGGCCGGGTCGACGGGACCTCCGTCGTCGAGGTTGCCCGCGTTCCCGGGAACGGACTGCGCCTGTACGGACCCCGCCGCGGAGAACACCGCCAGGACAACCAGAAGGATCAGCCACCCACTCCGCCGCCGTCTGCGCACCGCCATCTCCCCCACGCCGGTGAGTGCCTCGGATGTTGCGCATTGTTTCGTCGGTTGTTATATCAAACCCTCCCGAAACACGCTGAAAGTTCTGGCGGGATTGTTCGGCTTGGTCGCGTGGTTGAGCCACGTGTGGACACCCCGCCGGCCGTAACGTTCGAGGACCTCGTCTCCGAAGCGATCGACTCGCTCCCGCTCGAGCTCGCCGTCCGGATGGACAACGTCGAGGTCGTCGTCGAGGACGAGCCCCCGCCCGAGATGATCGCGCGGCTCGCCCCGGGCTCGACCCTGTTGGGCCTCTACCACGGCGTCCCGCTCACGCAGCGGGGCATCAACTACGACCGGATGCTCCCGGACAAGATCTCGATCTACCGGGGGCCGATCGTGAGGATGGCGCGGACGCCCGACCGGATCCGCGAGCAGGTCCGCCGCACGGTGATCCACGAGATCGCGCACCACTTCGGGATAGACGACGACAGGCTGCACGAGCTGGGCTGGGCCTAACCCAGCCCAGCTCGGTTCCGATAGTGGGGACGACTTCTCAGTGCCACGGGTCGACGACCTGGCACGACAGGTAGCCGCCGCACCAGATTGCCGGAGTCGGGACGCTGACCGGGATGCAGGGCGGGGGCCCCGCGTAGATGCACTCTTCGATCGGGTC
>DASQDO010000333.1:0-3083 GCA_035634135.1 Actinomycetota bacterium | reverse complement strand
GGCCTGGTCGAGCGCCGTGAGGTCGCCGTTCGTGCAGTAGAACGTCACCTTGGTCTCGTGCCTGGGGGCCTTGCGGCCCGCAGAAGTCGCTTCGGCTACTTGTAGATTTGTCGACTTCTCGCCTTGGCTACGAGGCGACTTGTCTTCTCTTTCCGCGGCGGTCCCCCTGCGAGGGGACGCCGTCGGCCGGAACAGCTCGTCAGCTCCCGGCAGGCTGGCGCGTCGAGACACGGCTGATCACCTCCTTGGCGAGGGCCCGGTAGGAGGCCGAGCCGGTGGACGTCGGCGCGTAGCTGAGGATGGGCTCCCCCGCCACCGGCGCCTCGGCGAAGCGGATGGTCTTCCTGATGATCGAGTCGAACAACGTGTCGCCGAACGCGTCGCGGACCCGCTCGAGCACCTCCCTCGCGTGGAGGGTGCGGCCGTCGTACATCGTGGCAAGGATTCCGTCTATCTCCAGTTGAGGGTTAAGCCTGTCCCGCACCCGCTCGATCGAGTCCATCAGGAGCGCCATCCCCCGGAGCGCGTAGTACTCGCACTCGAGCGGGACGATCACTCCGTCGGCCGCGGTGAGCGCGTTGATCGTCAGGAGGCCAAGGGACGGCGGGCAGTCCACGAGGATGAAGTCGTAACTCCGGCGGAGCGGAGCGAGGGCCCGGGAGAGCGACTGCTCGCGGGCGACCTCTTGTACGAGCATGAGCTCGGCCGCCGAGAGGTCGATGTTCGACGGGAGGAGGTCCATCCCCGGCACGTTGGTCTGGATCACCACGTCCTCGGACGGGCAGTTCCGGTCGAGCAGGGCGTTGTAGACCGAGAGCTCGAGGGCGCCGGGCTCGATCCCGAGGCCGAGAGCGCATCCCCCCTGGGGGTCGAAGTCGACGACGAGGACCTTCTGGCCGAGCTCGGCGAGGGCCGCCCCGAGGCTGATCGTCGTGGTCGTCTTCCCGACGCCGCCCTTCTGGTTCGCCATGGCGATGACGCGTGCGCTGCGGCGGGGGTCGGACGCCCACGGGGCCCGGGCCGGCCCGCCGGGGGCCGCAGCCTCGGCGTCACCGGGGGCGGGCAGGTCGGAGGCGGCCGTTGCGCCGCCGTCCACGACGGAAGCGGCGCCATTCGCCGCCGCTTGGTCCTGGAGCGGGCCCGCCGCTACGCCGGCCGGGGCCACGTCGGGGAGTGTTACCTGGACCGGTGCTTCCGACGGGGCCGAGCGGTCCGCCGTTCGGACGTCTCCCTCCATCGATCCCCTCTCCGCCGCCGGGTCGTGGCGACTTGTCGACAAGTCGTCTTGTAGGGGTGTGGACGATATCCCGCGCCCGAACGGGGCACAAGAGGCACTTCAGGCTCGGTGCAACAGTTCTTTCGCGACCGACTCGCCCGCCGGCGGGGCCGGGACGCCGAGCAGGTCTGCGACCGTGGCCCCGCAGTCGGCGAACGACCCTCGCTCCCCCAGGGACGCTCCAGCCCGGACCGGCTCCCCCACCGCGAGCAGCGGCACCCGCTCCCTCGAGTGGTCGGTCGACGCCGTCGTCGGGTCGTTGCCGTGGTCGGCCGTGACGATCAGGACGTCGCGTGAGCCGAGGGCGTCGACGATCTCCGGGAGCCTCCGGTCAAACGCCTCGAGGGCCGCGGCGTAGCCCTGCGGGTCGTTGCGGTGGCCGAACGACGAGTCGAACTCGACGAGGTTCGCGAAGACGAGGCCGCGGCCGATCGCTCTCAGCTCGTCGACCACCGCGGTGACGCCCTCATCGTTGGACCGGGTCGGCCGTGAGCCCGTCACCCCCCGCCCGGCGAAGATGTCCGAGATCTTGCCGACGCCCCGCACCTCCTGCCCCGCCCCGGCGACCGCGTCGAGCACCGTCGGGGCCGGCGGCAGCACCGAGAAGTCGTGGCGATCCGGCGTGCGGCGGAACGAGCCGGGGCTCCCCTCGAAGGGCCGGGCGATCACCCGGCCGACCTCGTGCTCGCCCCGCAGGATCTCCCGCGCAACCCTACACATCTCGTAGAGGGTTTCCAGGGGCACGACGTCGACGTGGGCCGCGACCTGGAACACGCTGTCGGCCGACGTGTAGACGATCGGGAGCCCGGTGGCGAGGTGCTCGGCCCCCAGCCGCTCGATGATCTCGGTGCCGGAGGCGGCGACGTTGCCGAGCGTCGAGAACCCGATAGCGGCCTCGAACGCGTCCATGACCTCGGGCGGGAACCCATCCGGGTACGTCGGGAACGGCCGCTCGAGCACGACCCCGGCGATCTCCCAGTGCCCGGTCGTCGTGTCCTTGCCGGGCGACGTCTCGACCATGGCCCCGAACGCGCCCCTCGGGTCGGCCGCCGGCGGGACCCCAGGGATGTCCGCGACCCGCCCGAGCCCGAGCGCCCCGAGGTTCGGCAGGTCGATCCCCCCGACCGCAGCGGCCACGTGCGGAAGCGTCGAGGAACCCTCGTCGCCGAACGCGGCCGCGTCCGGCGCCCCGCCGATGCCGACGGAATCGAGGACGACGAGAGCCACAGCCCGGACGAGCCCGGCACCATCGCCGTCCGGGCCCGCCGCCGGAGCGGCTCCGACCCGGCCGTGATCAGCGGTCACGGCAAGGCGGGCTCAGCCCCCCGTCGCCTGCTTGCACGCCACGCACAGTGCCGCCGTCGGGCGGGCCTCCAGGCGCTCGTCGGGGATCTGGTTGCCGCAGCGCTCACAGGTGCCGAAGGTCCCGGCCTCGATCCGGTCCAGGGCGTCCACGACCTCGCGCCGGTGCGCCGCCAGCTGCTCGACCAGGGCCAGCACCTCGGCGGTCTCGGCCGTCCGGTGACCCGAGTCGGCGAAGCCCCCGTCGAACCCGACCTCGATCCCGCCGCCGTCGACCTCGGCCCCGTGCTCGTGGAGCTGGCGTTCGACGCTCGCGCGCTCTTCCTCGAGCCGGGCCTTGATCGTCTTCAGTGCTTGTTCGTCCATGTCTCCCCCTCGGGCGTGACCGTAACGCGTCTCTCAGGCGCGGGCGCGCGGGTGCGACGTCACGTACACCTCGTGCATATGACGATCGCTGACCAGCGTGTAGACCTGCGTCGTCGCGAGGCTCGAATGGCCCAGAAGC
>DASQDO010000332.1:0-2851 GCA_035634135.1 Actinomycetota bacterium | reverse complement strand
GAGCACGAATGGGTCACGCTCATGGCCCGGCGGATGTCCGAGCGCCGTCGCAAGGACCGGCTGAACTCCGACGGGGCCCTGGCGCGTCAGGCGGCTCAGCTAGCCGACCGCTATCTGGACGGCGTCCGGCCGGCTTCGATCTCGTGGGTTACGAACCAGCAGTCCCGCTGGGGGTCGTGCTGCCCGGAGGACCGGACGATCAGGCTCTCGATCGCGCTGGCCGATTACCCCGCCTGGGTCCGCGACTACGTGATCGTCCACGAGCTGGCGCATCTGGTCGTCCCCGACCACTCGCCGCGGTTCTGGGACCTCGTCAACCGCTACCCGCTGACCGAGAGGGCGCGCGGGTTCCTCATCGCAAAGGGTATGGCCGAGGGTTAGACGCTGCCGCCCCGGTGGCCGCCGCCCGGTCGCCACATGACGACGTCCTCGAAGCCGTTCCGTTCGAGGATCCCGATCGCCAGCCCGGCCCGGACGCCCCATCCCGCGACGACGACGACCGGATTCGCCCTGTCGAGCTCGTCGCACCGTGGCCACAGGTCGTCGGCGGGGATCTGCACGGCCTCCTCGGGGACCTTGGCCCCCGGGTCGGCCACGTGGAGCACCGTGCCGGGCGGGGCCGTCTCTCCCGTCACGATCTCGGTCGACGCGATGCGCCGTCCCTTCGCGGCCCACTGGTTGAGCCCGTCCTGCACGGAGCCGACGACGCTGAACCCCTTGCCGCGCAGCGCCGCGGCCGCGAGCGAGAGGTCACCGTGGCCGAGGTCGAGCAACACGTAGGGGATCGACAGCGGCAGGCAGTCCCGCGCTCGCGTCGACATGCCCGGCCCGCTCTCGTAGACGACGTCGAGCGCGCCCGGGACGTGCGCGTCGAGGTATGCGGCGGTCGGCCTGAGGTCGACGAACGCGCCACCCATCTCGACGACCTCGAGGGCCTCGTCGAACGTCAGGCGCTTCACCGTCGTCGTCACCGTCATGGCGCGTACTCATACCAGACCCGCGCGTCCATACTGGCTCGATGGGGCCGCTGATCTTCCTCTTCCTGCTCGCGATGCCGATCGTCGAGCTCGCGGTCATCGTCCGGGTGGCGGAGCAGGTCGGCGTGCTCGAGACGCTCGTCCTTCTCGTCGCGATCTCGATCGCCGGCGCGTGGCTGCTGAAGCAGCAAGGTCTCGCGACGTGGAAGAGCCTCCAGCAGACGATGGCGCGCGGCGAGATGCCGAACAAGGAGGTGACCGACGGCGCGCTGATCCTGTTCGGCGGCGCGCTCTTGCTCACGCCCGGGTTCGTGACCGACGCGTTCGGCCTCGTGCTGCTGCTCCCGCCGACGCGCGCGCTCGTCAAGTCCTCGTTCCGCAAGCTGTTCGCGAGATGGGCGACGCGCCGTGCGGGGCGGGCCGGGGTCGTCTACTCGGCGACGGTGAAGAACGTGCGGCGAACGCCTACGGCTTCGAACCGGGCCGGTCGGCTTCCCGGCGAGGATCCTCCAGGCGACGAGGGCGGTTCTCCGGGTACGGGATGACCGGCCCGACGGCGCCCTGCTCGGGATAGGCGCGCCGGTCGAAGTCCTCGGACGGGCGCTGGAACGCGTTCATCTTCACGCGCAGCTCCTCGGGATACTCGCCCGCATGCACGGGGACGCCGAGGCGCTCGGCCACCTCGGTCGCCTCTTCGACGGAGTGATAGACCCACCGCTGCCACCCGCCGCGCGCGTCGACGAGCACGAGCTGCGCGTCGTGGAGGCCGATGCGGACGACGACCGCTTCCGTCCCCTCGCCGTACGCGGCGAGGAAATCCTCCGGCGAGCGCAGGTTCTGCCCGCCCTCGGGCACGCCTTCGAACGGCCACGCGCGCTCCATCAGATGACCAGGCCCCCGTCGACGCACAGGACCTGGCCCGTGACGTAGTCGGACTCCTTGGACGCGAGATAGACGAACGCCGGCGCGATCTCCTCGGGCGCGCCGTAGCGGCCGAGCGCGAACCTGGCGAGGCGCTTCTCGGCGGCCACGGGATCCTCGAGCAGCGGCTCGGTCATCGCCGTCAGCGCCGTCGGCGAGACCGCGTTCACGTTGATGCGCAGGCGCCCGAGCTCCTTGGCCCACGTCTTCGTCAGCCCGACGATCCCCATCTTCGCGGCGGCGTAGTTCGACTGGCCGACCGCGCCGAGGAGCCCCGACGGACTGGTCACGTTGACGATCTTGCGGTGCGGGGGCTCGGCCTCCTGCTTCGCGAGCGGGCGCCAGTGCTGGACGACCGCACGACCGCACGCCCACGTCCCCTTGAGGTGGACCTTGATCACGAGGTCGAAATCCTCCTCGGTCATGTTGTGCAGCATCTTGTCGCGCAGGATCCCGGCGTTGTTGACGAGGACGTCGACGCGTCCGAACGCGTCGAGCGCGGTGGCGACGAGGGACTCGGCGGCCTCGACCGTGCCGATCGCGTCGGTGTTGACCTCCGCGCGGCCCCCCTGCGACGTGACGTCGTTCGCGGTCTCCTTCGCGGCGTCCGCATCGAGGTCGTTGACGACGACGTGCGCGCCCTCGGCCGCGAACGCGAGCACGATCGCGCGCCCTATCCCGCGGCCGGACCCCGTGACGATGCAGACCTTGTCCTGCAACCTCCCAGACATTGGCGGCGATCCTATGCGACTAGGATCGACCGATGCCCGATCAGAAGAAGGTCCCGCTCACGCAGCAGGCTCTCGCACGTCTGCAGGAAGAGCTCGACTACCTCCAGGGCGAGGGGCGCACGAAGATCATCGAGGAGATCGCGACCGCGCGTGCGCACGGGGACCTCAGCGAGAACGCCGAGTACCACGCCGCGCGCGAGCAGCAGGGGTTGCAGGAGGCGC